>JAYTIO010000721.1:0-2978 GCA_043731805.1 Pedosphaera sp.
GAGCAGAGTGCGCGTTGGTTCGTCGGCGCGGAGTTCGACGTTCTGATCCCAGAGCTTCGCGGCGATGGCGGGGAGGAACTTCTCCGCGACGGCCTTGTCCACGAGCAGCGTTTCCGCTGCGTTGCAGACGGCGGGGCGCTGGACTTTCGCGTTCATGACGATGCTCTCCGCCATCGCGAGGTCGGCGACAGCGTGGACGAAAACGTGGCAGACGCCTTTGTAATGCTTGATTACCGGCACCTTGCTGCACTCGGCCACGGCGCGGATGAGGCTCTCGCCGCCGCGCGGCATGCAGAGGTCCACGTATTGCGTGAGCGAGAGGAGCGCGGGGATGGCCTCGCGGTCGGTGGTGGGCACGACCTGAATGGCGTGCGCGGGGAAGCGCTCGCCCAGCGCGGCGCGTCCGGCGGCCACCATCGTCTCGGCGATGACGGTGTTCGAGTGCAACGCCTCCTTGCCGCCGCGCAGGAGGGTGGCGTTGCCGGTCTTGAAGCACAGGCTCGCGGCGTCGGCGGTCACGTTCGGGCGCGACTCGTAGATGATGACGACGACCCCGATGGGCGTGGCGATTTTCTGGAGGCGAAGGCCATTCGGGCGCGTGCGGTCGTCGAGAATGCGGCCGACGGGATCGGGCAAGGCGGCGACTTCGCGGAGTCCCTTCGCCATCGCGCCGATGCGTTTGTCGTCGAGCTTGAGGCGGTCGAGCATCGCGGCGGAGAGGCCCATCTGCGCGCCGATGGCCATGTCCTTGGCGTTCGCGGCTTGGAGCGCGGGGCCGCTGGCCTGCAAGGCGTCCGCCATCGCGAGGAGCGCGCCGTTTTTGTCGGCAGTGGAAAGCCGGGCCAACTCGCGCGAGGCGGCCTTGGCCTGCTGCGCGAGTTGCGTCATTTGGTTCAGCAACGACATGGAGCGAGCCTAGGCGAGTGGCGCAGCGGGGGAAAGGGTGTTTCCCCGACTTGCCTGTCCGGCGGCCGACGCGGAGAGTCGCCGCACTGCATGAATGCCCACCGAGTTTGTTCGCCGCCGCGCCCGCGCTGCGCCGCGCTCGTGTGGCTGGTGTTCCTGCTGCTGGCGGGAATGGCCCGCGCCGCGCCGGTTCCGCCGGTCCAGACGGTGTTTGTCATCGTGCTGGAGAACAACAACTGGGCGAGCTTCAAGGGCAGCGCGTCCGCGCCGTTCCTCAACTCTGTGCTGCTGCCGGCGGCCTCCCGCTGTGAGCAATACTACAATCCGCCCGGCCTCCACCCCAGCGAGCCGAACTACCTCTGGCTCGAAGCCGCGACGAACTTCGGCATCCTCAATAACAACAACCCGGCCCTCAACCACCTCGCCACCACGAACCACCTGACCTCGCTGCTCACGCGCGCGGGCATCTCGTGGAAGAGTTATCAGGAGGACATTGATGGCACCTACATCCCGCTCACGGCGACGAATCTCTACGCACCGAAGCACAACCCGATGGTCTTCTTCGACGACGTCACCGGGACGAACAACCTGCAGGACCCGTTCGGCCTGGCGCACATCCGGCCTTACTTCGAGCTGGCGACGGACCTCGCGAACAACACCGTGCCGCGCTACTGCTTCATCACCCCTAACCTCGCGAACGACGGCCACGACGCCGTGGCACCGACCTTCAACACGGTGCGCCAGACCGACGACTGGCTGGCGCGCGAGGTGCCGCGCATCACCAACTCCGCCGCCTTCCGCAACAACGGCGCGCTCTTCATCACCTGGGACGAGGGCCTTGGCAGCGACGGGCCGATTGGGATGCTCGTGCTCTCGCCGCTGGCGCGCGGCGGCGGTTACTTCAACAACCGGCACTACACGCACAGCTCGTTTGTGCGGACCATGCAGGACATTTTCGGGGTGAACCAAACTTACCTCCACGACGCGGCCAACGCGGCGGACCTCTTCGACCTGTTCGCGCCGTTCAGCGTGGCGGGCACGAACAACCCGGCCACGGGCGGCTTCGAGTTGCTGGTCGGCGGCGTCATTCCCGGGCGGACGAATGTGGTGCAAGCGGCGACTCAACCGGGCAGTTGGACCGGTTTCGCGACCAACGTGTTGTCGGTGAACGCGCTCTCCAACCAGTTCCGCGCGGCGGACCCGGGCACGGCGGGTGCGGTCGGTCGTTTCTATCGCGTGCTGCAGTTGCCCTGACGCGACGCCTTACTTCTCCGCAATCCACACTAGTGTCCCGACAGGCAGTAGGTCAAACAGTGGGACGAGGTCAGCATCCGCGAGGTGGATGCAGCCGTGGGAGGCGGGGCGGCCGAGGCTAGCTTGGTCGCCGAAGCCGTGGATGTAGATGTAGCGCGCGAAGGTGTCCACGTCGCCGCCGCGGTTGAAGTCGGGGTCGAGTCCGTCGAGCCACAGGATGCGCGTGGTGATGGACTCCAGCGGCAGGCCGTCGCGCAAGTGGCCGATGGGTTTGCGCGCCTTGAAGACCGTGCCCGGCTCCGCGCCGTCGCCGTGCTTTTCTGCGATGCGATGGAGACCGAGCGGCGTGCAGTTTGACCCGGTGACTTGGCCGATACCGAACTTCGAGGAGGAGCAGACGAACTGTTTGAGCAGCTTGGCGCCCCGTCGGTTTGCCTGCGTGGAGACTTCAAACAGCGCCGCCCGCTGCTCGGCGATGGTCACGCTGAAGACGTGTCGGGTGGGCGGGACACCCAGGCGCGTGCAGGCGCGGCGGAAGTCGGGGTGCAGGCGCGGCGGCTTCACGTCGCCTTCACCAGCTTCTTCACCAGCACCTTCGAGTTGCGGCCGCTCTGCTCATACTTCTCGCGCCGTCCGGGCGGCAAGTTGTCCGGCGTGCCTTCGCTGAAGCCGCCCTTGCTCTGGAAGTAGGTGAACGCCTGCGTGGAGAGCGTGACCAACTCGCTGAGGCCGAGGTCGCGCGCCTTGTTCTCGACGAACTGAATGAGCTTCTTGCCCAGCCCCTGGTTCTCGTGCGACGGCGCGACGAAGAGGAAGGC
>JAYTIO010000722.1:0-2469 GCA_043731805.1 Pedosphaera sp.
CGCCGGCGAGCCGCCCCCCCCAGCCTGATTGCCCCGCATGGCCACCTCCACGTCAGCCACGTCACCCGGCCCGAACGGCAAGCAGCCCCGCCAGCGGCATCAGTGGCATCTACTCTATTACGTGCTGGCGGCCTTCAACCTCCTCACCGTCGGCTTCACCCTCCGGCTCAACCAC
Source organism: Pedosphaera sp. (assembly GCA_043731805.1). Lineage (GTDB taxonomy): Bacteria > Verrucomicrobiota > Verrucomicrobiia > Limisphaerales > SXTU01 > SXTU01. Next base: position 176 of record JAYTIO010000722.1, read on the forward strand.
CAGATGCAAGGCGCCTTCGCCCGCAGCGTCGAGGTCAGCTCCGCGTGGGAGCGCCGGCTGCGGGATTACGGCGACCTCATCAACACCGCCCAGGCCGTGCAGGCCCGGTGCAACAACGTCTTCCTCACCCGCGACGCGGACCGGCAGCGCGACGAAATGCGCCTGGCCTACAACAACTTCGTAACCCGCCTCCGGGCCAAGCGCAGCGAAGCCCTCATGACGGACGAGACCACCGACAGCCGCAAACTGCTGGGGGAGTTCGACAAGCTCCGCGGGGCCGTGGACAGCATGGTCGAGACGGCGGAGGAACTCTTCGCCCGCTTCCCGACCGACCAGCCCAACGAGGCCGCGCGCCGGCTGGTGAACGTGAACCGCGACTACGCCGGCATCATGGCCGTCCTGACCGAGTTGCGCCTGCGCGTCAGCGGTATCCAGATGCGTATCTTCGACCAGCAGATGGATGAGTTCGTCCGCTTGCAACGCCTGGAGTTCGTCGTCGCGGTGCTCGTGCTCGTGATGGTGGGCAGCACGGTCTTCTACGGCGGGCGCATCACCCGCCGCATGAACGCCGACGCCGAGGCGCTGGACCGCGCGCAGCATGAGCTGGTGGACACCGCCCGCCGCGCCGGCATGGCCGAGATCGCCACCGGCGTGCTGCACAACGTCGGCAACGTCCTCAACAGCGTGAACGTCTCCGCCTCGCTCGTCGCCGAGAGCGTCCGCAAGTCCAAGGTCGGCAACGTCGAGCGCGTCGCCAAGCTGCTGGGCGACCACGAAGCGCACCTCGCCGAGTTCCTCACCACCGACCCCAAGGGCAAGCAGGTGCCCGCCTTCCTCCGCACCCTCAGCACGCACTTGCAGGAGGAGCAGGCGCACGCGCTCAAGGAACTCGACTCCCTCGCCCAGAGCCTCGAGCACGTGAAGGTCATCATCGCCATGCAGCAGAACCACGCCAAGGTCACCGGCATCCACGAGTCCATGGCCGTCGTGGACGTGGTCGAGGACGCGCTGCGGCTCAACACCATCTCCTTCACCCGCCACGAAATCCGCGTCCACCGCGAGTTCGCCGCCAAGCCCACCGCCACCCTCGAGCGCCACAAGGTCATGCAAATCCTCGTGAACCTCCTCACCAACGCCAAGCACGCGCTCGACAAGCCGGAAGTGAAGGACAAAACTTTGACCGTGCGCATCGCCCTCAACGGCCCCGCTTCCGTCCGCATCTCCGTGGCGGACACCGGCTCCGGCATCACGCCCGAGAGCATGGCGCGTCTCTTCCAGCACGGCTTCACCACCAAGCCCCAAGGCCACGGCTTCGGCCTCCACCACGGCGCCCTCGCCGCCAAGGAAATGGGCGGCAGTCTCACCGCCCACAGCGACGGCGCGGGCAAGGGCGCGACCTTCACCCTCGAGTTCCCCCTCCACCCGCCGGAGGCCAAGACCTAGTCAGGCGATGAATCGCTCGCCCGCTCTTTCGCCCGTGACCTCCGCCTCCTCCTCCGCCTCTCAACGGTCAACGTTCAACGCTCCTCCGCTCTGATGCACCGCCTCCTCGTCATTGACGACAACCGCGCGATCCACGACGACTTCCGCAAGATCCTCTGCCCCGCCTCCGCCGCTGCGGTGGCGGACCTCAGCGCGGCAGAAGCAGCCTTGTTCGGCGATCAGTTGCCCCACGCCACCGCCCCCGAATACGAGCTGGACTCCGCCTACCAAGGCCAGGACGCCCTCGCCCTCGTCACCAAGTCCATCCTCGCCAACCGCCCCTACAGCCTCGCCTTCGTGGACGTGCGGATGCCCCCCGGCTGGGACGGCATCGAGACCATCACCCGTCTCTGGCAGGCCGACCCCCACCTCCAATGCGTCATCTGCACCGCCTACTCCGACTACTCCTGGGAGGAGATGGTCGGCCAACTCGGCCGCAACGACCGCCTCCTCATCCTCAAGAAACCCTTCGACAACGTCGAAGTCAGCCAACTTGTCGTCGCCCTCACCAAGAAGTGGAACCTCGCCCGCCAAGTCCGCACCCAGATGCGGAACATGGAATCCCTCGTCTCCGAGCGCACCGCCCAAGCCGAGCGCTCCCTCGCCCTCACCCAAGCCACCCTCGACTCCACCGCCGACGGCATCCTCGTCGTGAACCAAGCCGGCCACATGGCCGGCTACAACAAGAAATTCCTCGCCCTCTGGAACCTCCCCCCCTCCCTCATCGAGGAGCACCACTACCAAGAGATGCTCCATGCCGTCCTCTGGCAGATCAAGGACCCCGAAGGCTTCGACCAGAAATTCCGCGAGCT
>JAYTIO010000723.1:0-7013 GCA_043731805.1 Pedosphaera sp.
CTCTTCGCCGATGAAGCCCATCGCTTGAACACCCGGCTCGTGGCCGCCGCCGCCGAGTCCACGCGTCTGGCCCGCGTGCGTGCCAACGCTGGTGACGCGGCAGCCAACGAAACCGAGCGCGCGGAGTTGGAGCTGGCCCGCGCTCGTGGCGAGCTCGCCCGCGCCGCCGCATTGCGCGAGCAGGCGTTCGGCGCGCTGTCGGCCACGCTGGGGCCGGTGCGTCCGACGGTTCACTCGTTGAGCGGTTCGCTGGATGTCGGCTTGGAATTGCCCGCGCTCGAAAGCATCGCCGCCGAACTCGCCGCGCATCCCGCCCGCGCCCAAGCGCAGGCCGACACCGCCGCCGCCCGCGCCCGCGTGGCCCTCGCCCGCGCCGAGCGCGTGCCGGACCTGACCTTCGAACTGCTCTTCCGCCGTGACGAGGCGACGCGCCGGAACGGCTTCGACATGGGCTTCAGCGTGCCTCTGCCGGTCTTCGACCGGAACCAGGGCCGCGAGAAGGAAGCGCGCGCCCAGCAGACCGCCGCCGAGGCGCGCGCGCTGCGGACGCAGGCTGATTTGGAAACCGAGCTGCGCGCCACCCACGGCGAACTCGCCGCCAGTCTGGCGCACGCTCGCCAGTTGCAGGCTGACGTGCTGCCGCGCCTCGCCCGCCTCGCCTCGCTCATCGAAATCCGCGTGTCCGCCGGCGACGCCACTTTCGCCGACTTGCTTCCGCTCCAACGCGAGTCCGCCACCACGCACCTTGCCCGCTTGGAGGCTCTGCGCGACGCCCATCAAGCGTGGTCACGGCTCCGCCCGTTGTTGAAGTGAGCGGGTTCGGTCAGGGAGCGGGGAGCAGCGGCGTGTCCCAGCCTTGCAAGTCCTCGGGCTTCACGCGGGGCGAACGCTTGTTCACGCCCATCCACGGCGGGCGGTAGGGGCCGACGAGGCTGGTGTTCAGGACGGGCTTGAGCGCGGCTTCGAGGCCGGCGGCCCAGCAGCAGGCGTTCACCACCATTTTTGCAAGGCTGTCCCTGCGGCGTTGCGACCTTCGCGTCCTTTGCGTGAGGCCACTGCGGGTTCCAGGATGAATTGAACAGCCCTCAGGCCAGAATCTCACGAATCACATTCCCGCCGACATCGGTCAGGCGGTAGTCGCGGCCGTTGTGGCGGTAGGTGAGCTTCTCGTGGTCCAGGCCGAGCAGGTGGAGAATCGTCGCGTGCAGGTCGTTGCCGTGGACCTTGTCCTCGACGGCCTTGTAGCCGAACTCGTCGGTCGCGCCGTGATGCACGCCGCCCTTCACGCCGCCGCCGGCCATCCAGATGGTGAAGCCTTTGGGGTTGTGGTCGCGGCCCAAGCTGCCCTGCGAATCGCTGGTGCGCCCGAACTCACCGCCCCACACGACGATGGTGTCCTCCAGCAACCCGCGCAGCTTGAGGTCCGCGAGGAGCGCGGCGGCGGGTTGGTCCGTGGCGGCGGCGCAGGAGCGGTGATTCTTCTCGATGTTGTCGTGCCCGTCCCACGGCACGTCGTTCACGCTGCCGTCACCGCCGGTCCCTTTGCCGGCGAAGATTTGCACAAAGCGGACGCCGCGTTCCAACAGGCGGCGGGCGATGAGACATTGGCGGCCGAAGGTCTCCGTCTCCTTCTTGTCCACGCCGTAGAGTTGGCGCGTGGCGGCGGACTCGTTGGCGATGTCCATCGCCTCGGGCGCGGCCATTTGCATGCGATAGGCCAGCTCGAAGGAGTTGATGCGGGAGAGCAAATCAGCCTGCGTGGGGCGGGCCTGCGCGTGGTCGCGGTTAAGGGAACCCAGCAAGTCCAGGGTCGCGCGTTGCTGCGTCTCGGACTCGTCCTTCGCGCGGGTGAGGTTGTCAATCGCCTCCTTGCGACGCGCGTCGAGCGTGAGTGCTTGGTAGGTCTTGGGCAGAAAGCCCGCGCTCCAAATCTGGTCGTCGCCACGGGGCCGCGTCTCATGCAGCACGACGAAGGCGGGGAGGTTTTGGTTGTCCGCGCCGAGGCCGTAAGTGACCCACGCGCCGGCGCTGGGCGAGCCGGGTCGGTCCACGCCGCACATGAGTTCCATCGCGGCGGGCGCGTGATTGTTGGCGCGCAAGTGCATTGAGTGGATGAAGGCCATGTCGTCCACATGCTGCGAGAGGTGCGGGAGAATGTCGGAGACCCACGCGCCGGAGCGGCCGTGCTGATTCCAGCCGAAGGGGGATTTGAGAATCTTGCCGCTCGTGGTGAAGAAACCGGTCTTCGGGTCGCTGCCGGGCAGGACCTCGCCATTGCGCTTTTGCAACTCGGGTTTGTAATCCCAAGTGTCCACCTGCGACGGCGCACCGGTCATGAAGAGCCAGACGATGCGTTTAGCCTTGGCGGGGAAGAGCGGCGGGCGGGCGGCGAGGGGGTTCACCGGCGCGGCTTTGGCTAGCAGTGTGCCGAGCGCGACGGAGCCGAGGCCAAAGCCGGAGCGCTGGAGAAAGCTGCGGCGCGAGGGGAGGGCGAGTTCGTTGGGTGCGTATTGGCCGAACATAAATCAGGGAGGGGAACTGAGCCACAGATGGACACAGATGAACACAGATGGGACTTGGGCGGACTCAGAATGTGCGGCGAGGGGACGGGGTGAGGGGGAAGGAAGTGTCCATCGTCCGTGCGTCCTGCTCCCGGCATGCATTCCCAATCTGTGTTCATCTGTGTCCATCTGTGGCTTCTCTTTGGGGCCTTAGTCCACGTAGATGAACTCGTTCATGCAGAGGAGGACGAGGCAGGTCTCGGTGAGGGCGCGGGTGATTTGTGCGGCGGTGGCTTTCGCGTTGGCGGAGGGCGGGGCGAGCAGTTCAAGCTGCTGCTCGTAGAACTTCACGAGCCGGGCCTGCTCGGTGGGCGTCGGCGCGCGGCCCAGGGCGATGCGACTGGCCTGCGCGATGGCCGCGGGCGGCTCGATGCCGGGCTGGAGCAAGCGCTTGGTGAGCCGGTCGGCGATGTCGCGGACGAAGGTCGAGTTCATCATCGCCAGGGCCTGCGTGGGCAGCGTGGTTGCGCCCCGCTCGCCGACGCTCGCCGCTGGCTCGGGCGCGTCGAAGAGCGTGAGGAAGGGGATGAGTTCGCTGCGCTTCACACGCAGGTAAACGCTCCGGCGCGGGGACTCGTAGTTCGTCTCGCTTGGGCCGTAGAGCTTTTCATCGAGCCGACCGCCGACGGTGAGGAGCGCGTCGCGGATGGCCTCGGCTTCAAGGCGGAGCGCGGGGCGGTGCCACCAAAGTTTGTTCTCCGGGTCGGCCTTGAGATTCGCGGGCTTCAGCTCCGCGCCTTGCTGATAGACCGCGCTGGCCATGATGAGTTGGTGCAACGGCTTGAGCTGCCAGCCACCGCGCACGAACTCGCCCGCGAGCCAGTCGAGCAACTCGGGATGGGTCGGCGGCTTGCCTTGCACACCTAAGTCATTCGGTGTCGCCACGAGGCCGCGTCCGAAGTGATGTTGCCAGACGCGGTTCACCATCACGCGCGCGAGCAGGCTGCCCGCGCCGTGCTCGGCGTCCGTGAGCCAGTCGCCGAGGGCGATGCGCGGGTCGGCCTCGGGCTTGGGGAGCCAGCGCTTCGCACCTTCGGCAGCAGTGTTGAGCACTTGCAGGTAGTTCGGGTCGACCTTGGAAATTTTGCTGTCCACCTCACCGCGCCGGAGCAGGTGAACGTCCTGTCCCCCGGCCTTCGTGGAATAGACGGCCACGAGGTCGGGCTTGGGCAGCTTCGCGGCGTGGTCGCGCAGGGCGCTCTGCAAGCGCACGGCTTCCGAATCAAACCGGGTGAACCAGCGGAAGAGCGCGGCGCGATTGGTGGCGTTCAGCGCGCCGCCGGTTGCGGCCAGCGTGCTCTGCAACTCGCGCAAACCTTGCTCCGCCTTCGCATCCGCCAGCGCGGCGGGCGACTCGCCATTGCTGAAGCCCAGCCGCAGTTTCCCGAGGCCGAAGAACCCCTTGAACACGAGTTGAAACTCCAGCTCCGTGCCGCCCTCGAAACCCACCGGCTCGCCCTCGATGCCGAAGACCGCCGCGTGGTCCTTGCCGAACTCGGGTGCGACCGCCCAGCCGGAACTCGCCTTGCCGTCCACGGCGGCGGCCAGCGGATAACTCTTCTGCTCGAAGGTCGCGGCGACGGCTTTGAACTTGAGCGTGACGGGCTTGGCTTTGGACTGCGCGTCGAGCGGGCGCGCGGTGACTTTGAAATCGCTGAGGACGAAGTTGCCGTTGTCGGACAAGCCCGGGCCTTTCGCGGGTGACGCGTCGTCGGCCAACGCCTCGAGGCGCAGGGCGCGCAGGCCGCGCTGGTAGGTCGCGACCTTCACGGTGTAGGTGTCGTCCTTGGTCTTGTTGCCGGTGTAGCGCACGGCTCCGTCGGGCGCGACGGTGAGCGCGGCGGAGGTGGCGGCGGCCGAGGTCACATCGCACATCTGCCACGGCGCGGCGTTGGTCTGCTGGGCGGGTTCGCTTGTGAGGAACGTGGCGAAGCGCGCGGGGAATTGCTCGGCTTCAAACTGCTTGAGCGCGGCCTGCAAGGGTTCGGCGGCGAGCTTGTGCGCGGCGAGCTTGCGCTGCGTCTCCTCGTGCGAGCGGTCAATCTTCAAGTCGCCATGCACCGTGCGCGCGAGCGCGGCGGCGATGCCGTAGTAGTCGGTCTGAGGGATGGGGTCGTATTTGTGGTCGTGGCAGCGCACGCAGCCGAACGTGAGACCGAGGAAGCCGCTGCCGATGGTGGAGACCATGTCGTCGAGTTGGTCGTAGCGGATGCGCTCGATTGTCTTGGCGGTGATTTGCCCGGGATACGGCCCCGCGACGAGAAAGCCCGCAGCGCTCGCGCCTTCGAGGGTGTCGGGCTGGATGCGGTCGCCCGCGAGCTGCCAGCGGATGAAGCGGTCGTAAGGCATCCCGTCGTTGAGCGCGCGGATGACCCAGTCGCGGTAGTGGAAGGCTCCGGGCCGGAAGCCATCGAACTCATAGCCGCCGCTCTCCGCGAACCGCACCACGTCGAGCCAGTGGCGGCCCCAGCGCTCGCCGTAGGCAGACTTCGCCAGCAGCTTGTTCACGACGGAGGCCAGCGCGTTCGGCGATGAGTCCGCGACGAATGCGGCGACTTCCTCGGGCGTCGGCGGCAGGCCCGTGAGGTCGAACGTCGCGCGACGCAGCAACTGCTCGGGCGCAATCGGCTTGCTCGGGGTGAGGCCGGCCTTCTCCTGCCGCGCGAGGATGAAGCGGTCCACCGGCGTCTTGGCCCACGCGGCGTTCTTCACGGTCGGGACGGGGACGGGCTTGAGCGGACGGAAGGCCCAGTAGTCGCGGCCCTGCGGGATGTTGATTTCACGCCGGGCCTTCGCCACCTCGCCGGTGCGCGGGTCGGGCGCGCCCATCGCGACCCACTTCTCGAAGTCCGCGATGACCTCCGGCGGGAGCTTCTTCTTCGGGGGCATGTGCAGGTCTTCGCGCGACCAGCGGACGGCCTTGATGAGCAGGCTGTCGTCGGGTTTGCCAGGGACGAGGACCGGGCCTTCATCGCCGCCGGTGAGGAGAGCGGCGCGGGTGTCGAGGAAGAGGCCGCCCTTCAATTTGCCATTCGCCTTGGCCCCCGCCGAGTGGCACTCGTAACAAGTGGAGACCAGCACCGGCCGGATTTTCTGCTCGAAGAACGCGACGCCTTCGGGCGCAGGCGCGGCGGGTGCGGCGACGGCTGGAACGAGGGAAAAAGCCAGCCAGAGAGCGGCGGCGAGAGACAGTCGTGACGTCATGCGAGTTGGAGCCTGAATTGCAACGCGCGTTTGGACGGCGGGAGCGGTGCTGGGCATGAAGGAAAGTTTGGCGGACTTGGATGGCGGCCAAGCTTTCCGTTCAGCGCCCGCTCCGGCAGCCTCCCCGCGTGCCTGAACTGCCTGAAGTCGAAGTCCTCGTCCGCCATCTCGCGCCGGTGCTGCGGAACAAGATTGTCCGCAGTGTCGTGGTGCGGAAGGCGAAGGTCTGCCGCCCCAGCACGGAGCGGAGCCTGCGGGCCGCGCTGACCGCCGCGCGGTTTGTGTGGCTGACGCGACGGGGGAAGTATCTGGTGTTCACGCTGCGGCGCAAGGGCAGGGCAGGGGATGTCACCGTCACCGGCCACCTGGGCATGACGGGGCGGATGTATCTGCTACCGAAGCGCGCGCCGTTGCCGAAGCACGCGGTCGTCGTGCTGGGGTTGTGCCGGAACAACTTTGTGTATGAAGATCCGCGGCAGTTCGGACGGTTCACGCTGGAGGATGCGGCGGTGCGAGCGCTCGGGCCGGAGCCGCTGGGAGAAGGATTTACCGTGGAAGCTTTCGCTAAGGCGCTCCGTCGCTCCGCCCAAGCCATCAAGGTAAAGCTGCTCGACCAGTCGCTCGTGGCGGGCATCGGAAACATCTACGCGAGCGAAGCGCTCTTCCGCGCAGGGGTGTCGCCGAGGCGAGCCGCCCGGCGGGTGAAAGCGGAGGAGGTCGCGCGGCTGCACGCGGCTATCCGCGAGGTGCTGGCGGAGGCGATTGAGTGTGGCAGCACTATCCCGTTGGACTTCGCGGGCGCGGGGAAAAGCAACGGGTTGTTTTACTACGGCGCGGTGGAAGGCGAATCAAAGTTCTACCAGGAGCGGCTGCGCGTTTACGACCGCGCGGGCAAGCCGTGCGTGAACTGCGCCGCGCCCATCAAGCGCCTCGTGCAGGCGGCGCGCAGCACGTTTTTCTGTCCGAGGTGTCAGAAGTAGTGGCGCGTCATGGAGTGCGGCGATTTCTCGCCGCTTTCCGCAGGCGACTTGTCGCCGTCGAGCGTCAGCGACGTGCGCTGCACGCTTGCGCAGGAACAATCGCGCTTCCCGGGCATTGTCGAAACCTGAGGGCGACAAGTCGCCTGCGGAAAACGGTGACAAGTCACCGCACTCCACAGGGTCTCAGGTCGTCCGGCGTTGGGCGAAGATCGCCACGGCAATCCACAGCGCGAGGAAGGCCCCGAGCGCCAGGGCGAGGGGCTTGAGC
>JAYTIO010000724.1:0-2940 GCA_043731805.1 Pedosphaera sp.
CGGCTTAGGTCATTTCTCCGACAATTCCGCGTCCGGTGGCAAAGTGAGTTTCATCTAGCGCGGCCGGGTCCACGCTCCAGCGAGCTGCCAGCATGGGGAGCCGTTCCAAGTTTTGCAAGATGGGGTCGTTCGGATCATCCCAGCTTTTTTCGACTTGCTCCAGATACTCGTAGCATTTGAGGCCGAGGCCGAGTTCCGCCGGGCTGGGTAAGCCCTGGTTCCAGGCGACGTGGCCGACCCACGCGTAGGCGCGCAGGACTTCGCCGCTGTCGAGCCGCGCCCAGGCGTGGTGGCCGAGCGCGCGGTTCAGGCTGAAGAACTGCACTAGGCCAAGTTTCCCGCTGAGGTCGGTGAGCAGGTGGAAACAGGCGTCCACGTCATCGCTAGGGTCGGGCAGGCCGGGGCCGACGACGAGCACCCATTCGCCGATGGGCGGGGTGATGAAGAGCCGGCGGTCGCGCGCTTCGGCCAGCCCCTCGGCCCAGGTGCAGAGCGTGGGGTTGGCGAGCTTGAGCGCCTTCTGCACCGCGCGTGGCTCCGTGGTGCGGACGGCGAGCCAGCGGCACGGGGAGTCGAAAATCTCGGGACGGAACTCGCTGGAGTCCGACCAGCGGCGCAGCGGACGTTGGCGCAATTCAGCCGCGGCCCAAGCTTGGCGTTCGCGGGCGTGGCGGGTCGCGAGCCAGACGAAAAACGCGCCCACGGCCAGAATGACGAAGAGCAGGAGGAGCAGGAAGCCCGCGACGTAGTCCCCTCCCTGAACCGGCCCGGATGCTTCGCCCATGGCGCGCATCTGGAAGAAATCCCGGAGGCTGTTCACGCCCGGCAATCTAGCCCTGCACTCTGCCCGTGCAATCGGAAAAACTCGCTGCCGCGCCGGCCGCGCTGTCAGCCCGCGTGCCGCACAAACAACTCCCGGATGATGTCCTCGATAGGCACCTCCTGAATGTCTATGTCCCGCACCGGCAGTTCGTCGAAGAGCGCTTTGCAGACCGGCACCACACGGTCACGTTTCACTTTGAGCTTCACCGTGCCGGGCGTGCGTTCGACCACTTCGCCATACTTCGCCAGCGACTCCGCCGAGCGCTCCGGCCCGGGTTCGCACTCGATGGTCACGAGCTTGAAGTCGGCAAAGCGGTCAATCACCTCGCTGAGTTTACCATCAAAGAAAATCGTGCCGCGGTCAATGATGATGACCCGCTGGCACAACGCCTGGATGTCCACCATGTAATGACTCGTGAGCAGGATGGTCGTGCGGCGCGTGGCGTTGTGATGGCGAAGGAACTCGCGGACCTTCTTCTGCGACACCACATCGAGGCCGATGGTCGGTTCGTCGAGGAAGAGCACCTTGGGCTGGTGCAGCAGCGCGGCGATAAGCTCCAGCTTCATCCGCTCGCCCAAGGACAGCTCGCGCACCATGACATTGAGTTTGTCACGCACGTCGAGCAGTTCCGTCAGCTCGGCGACGGTGGCCTCGAAGACCTTGCGCTCGATGCCGTAAATCTTCGCGTTCAGCTCCAGCGACTCGCGCGCGGGCAAGTCCCACCAGAGCTGGTTCTTCTGCCCGAGCAGCAACGCGAACTGACGGCGATAGCCATCCGCACGTTCCCACGGCACGTAGCCCAGCACCTTCGCCCTGCCGCTGGTGGGGTAGAGCAAGCCCGCCAGCATCTTGAGCGTCGTGGTCTTGCCCGCGCCGTTCGGCCCGAGGAAGCCCACCAGCTCGCCCTCCTCGACGCTGAAGCTCACCTCGCGCGCCGCGAGCGTCTGCTCATACTCGCGCTTGAACAGCCCGCGCACCGCGCCCCGAAAGCCGGGCTGCTTCTTGTAGGTGCGGAAGGCCTTCGTGAGGCCGTGGACTTCAATGGTGGGCATGGGAAATTTCAGGACAGTTTGATGGCGCGCATCCGGGACAGCCTGTGCCAGCGGCGGCCGCGCGTTAAGGCAAAAAGCAATCTGCCGGCGCGCGCGGGTTGAAGAATCTCGCCAAGCACCCGCCGCCCGCTAAGACTTTCCCTCGATGAAGCCACTGTTGACGCCCTCGCAACCATGAGCACCGCGATAGACTTGACCGGCCAGGTCGCCCTCATCACCGGCTCCTCCCAAGGCATCGGCGCGCAGATGGCGCGGACGTTTCACCGCGCGGGCGCAACCGTCGTCATCAACCATCCCGGCCTCGCCACCACGGGCACCGACGCGGAGCAACTCGCGGCGGAACTCAACGCGTCGCGGCCTGCCAGCGCGGTCGTGTTCGCAGCAGACGTGGCGCGAGCCGAAGCCGTGCAACCGATGATGCAGGCGGTGAAATTGCAGTTGGGCGGCATAGACTTCCTCATCAACAACGCCGCCATCCTTCGCGACCGCACCCTGGCGAAGATGACTGCCGACGACTGGCAGTCGGTATTGGACGTGAACCTCACGGGCGTCTTCCACTGCTGCAAGTTCGGCCTCGAAGTCATGCGCGACGGCGGGGCCATCGTGAGTCTCGGCAGCATCGCCGCCATCCAGGGTTTCTTCGGTCAAGCCAACTACGCCGCCGCCAAGGCCGGCGTGCAGGCGATGATGCGCGTGCTCGCTCGCGAAGCCGCCCGACGTGGCATTCGCGCCAATGCCATCGCCCCCGGCGTCATTGACACCGCGATGGCCGCGACCATCCCGGAGCGCGCCCGCGCCGATTTCCTCCGCAACATCCCACTGGCCCGCCTCGGCACGCCCGAGGAGGTGGCGAACGTCGCCTTGTTCCTCTGTTCGCCGCTCGCGTCCTACGTCAGCGGCCAGACCATTGAAGTCAACGGCGGCTGGCGGGGCTGATGTTGAGCCACAGATGAAACACAGATGGAACACAGATGACGGAGGCAAAACTCCGCGACCCCACGGGTTAAACCGTTCCTGGTCGAATCATCCACGGTCCAACTACCGCCCTGCCTTCATCTGTGTTCC
>JAYTIO010000725.1:0-5338 GCA_043731805.1 Pedosphaera sp.
CGCTGAATTCCACGTAGATGAACTGGCGTTCGAAGTATTCCGCCGAGTCCGGGTGCATGGCGCGCAGGGCGATGATCTCACCGGCTTCGCGGCCCATCAGCTTCACCTTGTCGCCCTCCTTGAGGCCCGCCGCGCTGTCCACGTAGGTGTAGAACGGGGCCTTGAGATCGAACCAACCCTTGGCCTGCGCCTGATAGTAGAAGTAGTAGCCGAAGCCGGAGAGCAGCAGCGCGGTGGCGAGGATGACGAAGAAGCCCACGGCGTGCTCGACGCGGCTGAGGCGGGTGCGGAGTTGCGGGGTGAGGTCTTGGAGGGCCATGGGTCAAATAGGGAATGCGGAATGCGGAATGGGGAATGCGGAGCGTGGGTTCATACGGCCATGAATTCGTGCAAGGCCGTTCCGCCACTCGCGGCCAGCTCGGCCCGGTCGCCCAGTGGCACCCAGCGCCGGCCTTGCAGCAGGGCGAACTGGCGCGCGCGTGCCTGCCACGGCCGCAGGTCGTCCGTCGTGGCCACCAGCGCGAGGGGGCGGTGCGCGAGGCTTGGGTGGCCGGCGTTGAGCGCGTCGAAGGTGTCGAGCCACCAACGCGTCTGGCGCGGGTCCAGGCCGGCGAGCGGGTTGTCCAGCAGGAGCACTTCGGGCTGAAGGATGAGCGCGCGGGCGAGGGCAACGCGTTGCCGCCAACTGCGATTGAGCTGGCTAGCGACCTGCCCGGCGAACTCCCCCAACCCGGTCAGTTCGAGCACGGCCTCGACCGCCTCCCGCGCTTCCTCCGGTGGACAATTCCGGTGGTAGCGCAGCGGCAGCGCGACGTTCTCCTCGACGGTCAGCTGCGTGAACAGCCGGCCGCCGTTTTCAAACACCAGCCCCACCCGCAAGCGCGCCGCGATCAGCTCCGGCTGTGTCAACATCGAGGTCTCCTGGCCGAAGAGGAAATGCCCGCCCGCCGCCGGCGGCTGCAAACCCGCCACCGTCGTGAGCCAGTCGCTCTTGCCCGCCCATTGCAGGCCGCCGAAGGCCCAATACTCGCCCGCGCGCAGCCGCCAGTTCACCTGCTCCACCAGCGCCACGTCCGGTTCCTGTGCGGACGCGATGCTCGCCCCGGACAGCTCGATGAGCGGCGGGGCGGTGGGGAGGTCGTTGGGCGTGAGCATGGTCATCGGAGGAGATAGACGAGGATGAACAGCGCGTCCGCCAGCACGCAGCCCGCGACGCTCTGCGCCACCGCGCGCGTGGTCGCGTCGGACACGTCTTCCAGCCGCAGCCGTTGCGCGAGGCCCTGATAACACGTCACCGTCGCGATGATCGCGCCGAAGGTCGCCGTCTTGAGGCCCAGCAACACGAAGTCCTCCCACGCCAGCGCGCGGGCGATCTGGCCGAAGTAATCCCCCGGCAGCAGCGGCACGTCGTGGAGGAACACAAACAGATACCCGCTGAACACCGCCACGAGGATGAGGTAAACCGTCAGCGAAAAAATCGCCGCCGCCAGCCCGATGACGCGGGGCATCACCAAGTAATGAATCGGGTCAATCCCCAGCGCCTCGAGCGCCTCCACCTCGCCCTGTGCGCGGCTCAAGCCCAGCTCGATGACGATGGCCGTGCCCACGCGCGCCAGCACCACGAGCGCCGTGGCCAGCGGCCCGAGTTCGCGGATCAGCACCGTGACCATCACCGTGCCGGCGTATTGCTCCGCGCCGACTTTCTGGAGCAGCGAAACCGTCTGCCCCACGATCACGAGCCCCAACACGAGGCCGAAGAACACGATCCCCGGCAGCAGCCGCACGCCCGCGCGGTCCACCTGCGTGCGGATGAGCGGGTGGGTGACGCGCCACGCCGTGTTGAACTTGGTCAGCGTGACCCCCAGCGTGATCAGCGCGAACGAGCCCACGCCCTGCACCGTCTGGAGGAACCGGAAAAGCTGATGCCCGACGAAGTTGAGGTAGCTCTGCGGCAACGGCAGGGCCAGCACGCTCTGCAACAGCGGGAGCTTGACGGGCGAGGCGGACTCTTTTTCCACGCGCGCAGCTTAGGCGGCGGGCGAAGGACGGGACAACAGGTTTTTGAGAGGACCGAGCCAGGGGGCGTAACAGCTTGCTACCCCGGAGCGCGGCCCGGCGGGCCGCTTGGCGCGTAGGCGACAAGCTGCGGTTGGGCAGCCCCGTTGCGACAACGTAAGCGCACAGTGGGCAGGCTGCCCGCGCTCCAGCACGGTGGTCTTAGGGCAGCCTCGCGATGCGTCCCAAGCTACGCCACCAAGCCCTTCACTAGCTCCCCATGCACGTCGGTCAGGCGGTAGCGGCGGCCTTGGAACTTGTAGGTGAGGCGCTCGTGGTCAATGCCGAGCTGGTGCAGCAGCGTCGTTTGCAGGTCGTGCACGCTCACGCCGGCGTTGGCGATGTTGTAGCCGAACTCGCAAGTGTCGCCGTAGCTCGTGCCCGCTTTCACGCCGCCACCGGCCAGCCAAACGCTGAAGCAGCGCGGGTGGTGGTCGCGACCGAAGTTTGCCGAGATTTTCCCCTGGCAGTAGTTCGTGCGCCCGAACTCCCCGCCCCAGACGACGAGCGTGTCGTCGAGCAGGCCGCGCGCTTTCAGGTCGCGCACGAGCGCGGCGGCGGGTTGGTCGGTCTCCTTGCAGATTTTCGGGAGCGCGCCGGGCAAGCCGCCGTGGTGGTCCCAGTCTTGGTGATATAACTGGATGAAGCGCACGCCGCGCTCCGCGAGCCGGCGCGCGAGCAGGCAGTTCGCGGCGAACGTGCCGGGCGTCTTCACGTCCGGCCCGTAGTTCTCCAGCACATGCGCTGGCTCGCCCGAGACATCCGTCGCGTCCGGGATGCTGAACTGCATGCGGAACGCCATCTCGTAGTTATCGATGCGGCTCTGAATCTCCGCGTCCGGCGTGCCGGCAAACTGGTGCTCGTGCAGCTCGCGCAACCGGTCCAGCAACAGCCGACGGCTGTCCTCGCTCACGCCGGCGGGGTTGTTCAAGTAGAGCACCGCGTCCTTCGCCGCGCGCAGCAGCACGCCTTGATGCTTGGTCGGTAAAAAGCCGCTGCCCCACAAGTGCGAGCCGAGCGGCTGCCCGCCCTTGCCCTTCGTGGTAAGCACGACGAACGACGGCAGGTTCGCGTTCTCCTGCCCCAGCCCGTAGCTCAACCACGCGCCGAAGCTGGGTCGCCCGGCGATTTGCGTGCCCGTCTGGAGGAAGGTCACGCCGGGGCCGTGGTTGATGGCCTCGGTGAACATCGAGCGCACCACGCACAGGTCATCCGCGATGCCCGCCGTGTGCGGCAGCAACTCGCTGAACATCGTGCCGCTGCGCCCGTGCGCCGTGAACTTGAACGGCGAGCCGACGAGCGGGATGGACGACTGGTTGCCCGACATGCCCGTGAGCCGCTGCCCGCCGCGCACGGAGTCGGGAAGCTGCTCGCCGTGCCGCTGGTTGAGCAGCGGCTTGTAATCAAACAAGTCGAGCTGCGACGGCGCGCCGGACATGAACAGGTAAATGATGCGCTTGGCCTTGGGTGCGAAGTGTGTCGCACCGAGGATGCCGCGTTCGGCAGCCGGTGCGGCGGTGGCGGTCGAGGAAAGCATCTCGGCCAAGGCCGCGCCGCCGAGGCCCGCGCCGAAACGGTTGAGGAACTGGCGGCGGTTCGTCAGGAAAGTGGCGTCGCTGCTCATGTGTGAGTCTGGTTCAGAGTAACATTCACCGCTTCACCACGCACGCATCGTGGTTCAACAGCGCCTGCGCCAGCAAGGTCGCAGCCGCGGCTTCGGGAGCAGAAATCTTCTCGTCCCGCTTCGTGTTGCCGGTCTTGAGCAGGCTCTCGGCGTCCGCAGGCTTCGCTCGGAAGTGGTCCAGTTGCTCGCGGTGGAGTTGTTGCAAGATGGCCTGCTCGCGCGCGTCGGGCTTGCGGCTCAGGCAGCGGAGGAAGCCGGCTTCAATCATCGCGGGCACATCGCCCTTCGCGTCGCGGTGCAACGACTCGCCTAGCACGCGCGCGGCTTCCACGTATTGCGTGCCGTTCAGGAGGATGAGCGCTTGCAGTGGCGAGTCCGTGCGCTCGCGCTTCGCGGTGCAGACGGCGCGGCGCGGGGCGTCGAAGGCCAGCAGCGCAGGCGGCGGGCCGGTGCGCCGCCAGTTCGTGTAGAGGCTGCGGCGATAGACGCCGTCACCGCCGGTCGGGCTGGCGGGCTTGAACGACTCGCTCATTTCGTAGGGGTTGACCGGCGGGCCGCCGAGCGTGGGCGCGAGCAGGCCGGCGGCGGCGAGCGCGTTGTCGCGAATCATCTCGGCGGGCAGGCGCAGGCGCGGGCCGCGCGCGAGCCATTGGTTGTCCGGGTCGTCGGCCATCGTCTTCGCGTCGGCGAGGCTGCGTTGGCGATACACGCCGCTCATCACGATTGTCTTCAGCAACGCCTTCGTGTCCCAGCCACTCTGGATAAAGCGCAGCGAAAGCCAATCGAGCACCTCAGGGTAAAGCGGCTTCTCGCCCTGGCTGCCGAAGTCCTCCGACGTCTTCACGAGGCCGCGACCAAAGAGGCTTTGCCAGATGCGGTTCACCGTGACGCGTGCGAGCAGCGGATGGTCTGGCGCGGTGAGCCACTGCGCGAGGCCGAGGCGGTTGCGCGGCGCACCGACGGGCCACGGCGACAGCGCGGCAGGCGTGACGGGCGGGGCTTCCTCGCGCCGCTGGTTGTATTCGCCGCGCCAGAGGACGTAGGACTTCTTCGGCTGCGGCAACTCGCGCATCACCATGATTTCCTTCACGCCATCGGCGAACTTCACCAGCGCGGCGCGGGCGGACTTGAGCGCGTCGAGTTGCTTGGGAAACTCGGCGTCCACCGTCGCGAGGAAGTATTCTTGCAGCACGGCTTGCTCGCTGGCGGACAACTGCGCCTCGGCCTTTGCCAGCAAGGCTTTCGCAGCGGCTTCGTCGTGCGTGGCCAATGCTTCCACCGTCGTGAGCGCGCGGCCGAATACGCGGAAGTCGTCCATCGCACCGCCTTTGAAACCGCAGTCGCGCATCCGCTCCGCGAGCGAGATGTTGTCGTGGCCGCCGCCGGTGATGTTCTTGGTCAGGTTGTCCTTGATGACTTCAGTGCTGGCCGGCTGGCCGTTCACAAAGAGCCGCAAGCCGTCCGCGCGACTGCTGCCGTCCGAGGTCACGACGACATGCGTCCACGTGTTCGTCGGCACGGTCGCGGTGGTGCGGATGGAGATGGCGTTGCCGGGCCAGAAGTGGATGAGCGACCACTTGAGCCGGCCGGCCTCGATGAGCAGCTCGTAGCCACGGCTCGCCGCATCGGTCCACGCCTGCGAGCGGTGGAAGACGACGG
>JAYTIO010000726.1:0-4002 GCA_043731805.1 Pedosphaera sp.
GCCGCCGGTGCTGGTGCTGCTTGACACTTCACAAAGCATGGGGCTCAAGGACAGTGCCGCGCCGGGCGGTCGTTTGCCTGAGGCGATGCAGTGGCTCGCGAAGAGCGGACTGCAAAACAAACTCTCGGGCCGGCCCAACGTGCTGTGGTTCGCCTTCGACGGCCACGCGCGTGCGGTGACAACGGCGGACTTGTCCGCGTTGACGGCAAGCGGCACGACGACGCGCTACGCCGAGAGCCTCGCCGACGCGTGGGAGCACTACCGCCAGCAACGCAGCGAGTCCGTGCCGCTCGTGCCCGGTGGCCGCGTGCTGTTGGTGAGCGATGGTCACGACTTTGGTGGCCGCAACGTGACGGACGTGGCGCGAGAGCTTGGCCTCGCGGTGGACACGCTCGCGCCCGCCGCAGCGACGGGTGGAGCCCAGGCCGCGCACGTGAGCATCGCGCAGGTGCAGGCGCCGCGCAGCGTGTCGCTCGGGGCGGAGTCGCGGTTCAGCGTGGCGTTGCGGCAGGAGGGTCTAGCGGGCCGCCCATTGACGCTCAACTTAAAGGAAGGCGAGAAGCTAGTCGCGACGCAGCCGTTCACCTTCGCGGCTGGGCAGGCGGAGCGGTTCGTCACGCTCGCGTTCCAGCCGGCGGAAGCGGGGTTGAAGGAATACGCCATCGAAGTCGCGGGCACGCCTGCACCCGCGCCAGGCCGCAAGTTCAGCGTGCAAGTGCTGGGCGCGCGGAATGAAGTGCTCTTCCTCGAAGACAACTGGCGATGGGAGTTCAAGTTCCTGCGCCGCATCTTCGAGGACGACCCGGGCTTCGCGCTCACGGCGTTTCTGTCGCGCGGCGAGAGCGCGTTCGTGCAACTCGCCGAGCCCGACCGGCGCACGAAGGTCACGGGCTTCCCGCAATCGCGCGCGGAACTGGCTGGCTTCGACACGCTCGTGCTCGGCAGCGCGGACCCGCGCCGATGGCCGCGCGGTTTTGCCAACGTGCTCCAGCAACTCGTCGAGGAAGACGGTAAATCGCTCATCGTCATCGGCGGGCCGCACCTCGCGCAGATGGCCGCGCACCCGGCGCTCGCGGCGTTGCTGCCGGTGCAATTGTCGGCCGAGTCCGCCGCGCCGGTGCCCGGTCCCGTGGCGGTGCGCGTCACGGCCGAGGGGCTGGCCTCGCCGTTCTTCGCCGCGCCCGGTGGTGCGCCAGAGGCTTACTGGGCCGCGCTGCCGCCGGTGGACCAGATTTACCCGCCGCTGCGCAAGAAGCCCGCCGCCACGGCGCTGGTCGAGGCCGCGAAGCTCGCGAACCCCTACGGCAACCTCATCCTGATGGCGGAACACACCGTGGGCCGGGGCCGCGTGCTGTTCATCGCCACGGACACGCTGTGGAAGTGGCAGATGTTTTCGACCGCGACGGAGGGGCCGACGCCGTTCCAAGTTTTCTGGCAGCAATCCCTCCGCGCGCTCGCGCCACTGCGCCTGAGCAGCGGCAACGTGAACCTGCACGTTGAGCCCGACCGCAGCCGCTATGAGCCGGGGCAGACCGTCGTGCTGCGTGCGGAAGTCCGCGCGGCATCGGTGCTGCCCAAGGCCCGCGTGCAGGCGCGCGTGACCTTGCCCGACGGCCAGCAACTGCCGCTCGACTTCGCGCCGAACGCCACCGAGCCGGGCACTTACACCGCACGTTTCGCGCCGACCACGGCCGGCCAGCACAAGGTCGCCGCGAGCGTCGCCACCGAGGACAAGGTCGTGGCCGACACGCTCATCGCCTTTGATGTCGAGGCGAGCAACGCGGAGTTGGACAACCCGCGCATCAACGAAGCCACCCTCCGCCGCATCGCGCACGACACCGGCGGCCACTATCTCAACCGGGCCGACCCGACGACGTGGCGCGCGCTGGAGAATCTGGAGACAGTCCCCGTGTCCCGCTTGGAAACTGTGGACCTCTGGAACCACTTCATGCTGCTCATCCTGCTCGCCGTGCTCATGGGCGCGGACTGGTTGCTGCGACTGCTGCGAGGGTTCGCGTGAGGCCGAATCTAAGGCCCCGTTGCGCCCGACGGCATTGAGTTGAATTACGTTCCCCGGGCTGGCGTTACTCTTGTCTCCGCGCGACCAGTTGGTTTCGTTGCCCGGACTCACTAATGGCTCAAGCCCCGCCCATGCGGTTCCTCGACGCGAAGGTGTTGCGCGCCATCGCCAACATCGAGCTGAAGGCCCGCCTGCTTGTCGAGGGCATGTATGCCTCCCGCCATCGCTCGCCGGACTACGGCTACAGCGTCGAGTTCGTGGACCATCGCGAATACACCCCCGGCGACGAACTGCGCACGATTGACTGGAAGATGCTCGCCCGCACGGAGCGCTACTACGTGAAGCGCTTCGAGATGGAGTCGAACATGAACGTCGTCTGCCTGCTCGATGTGAGCAGCAGCATGGGCTACCGCCCCGACGACCCCGAGCGTCTCTCCAAGCTCGAATACGCCAGCTACCTCGCCGCCGCGATGGCGCATCTGGCCGTGCACCAACAGGACTCGCCCGGCCTCATCACCTTCGACCGCGACATCCGCGACTTCATCCCGCCCAAACAAGGCCGCCGCCATCTCTTCACCATTCTGACGAAGCTGGAAGCCCTCGCCGCGAGCGGCCCGAGCGACCTCGGCCCCACGCTCAAGCTCATCGTCCAACGCCTCACCCGGCGCGGCGTCATCCTGCTCATCACGGATTGTCACAGCGGCACGGACTCGGTGGTCGAGGGCATCCGCCACCTGGTCGCGCGGCGGCATGAGGTCGTCGTGCTGCACTTGCTGGACGCGGACGAGGTGCAGTTTCCCTTCCAAGCGCTCACCAGTTTCCGCGACCTCGAGACCGGCACGCAGCTCATGACCGACCCGCTGCGGCTGCGAAAGCTCTACCTCGAACGGCTGGAGAAATTCCGCGCCGCCATCAAGGCAGGCTGTGCCGGCTGCGGCGCGGACTACCGTTTTATTGACACCTCGGAGCCGATTGAGCTCGTGCTCCGCGACTACCTACTCTTCCGCCGGGAGCGAGGCCGCTGAGATGAAGTTCAGGGTTCAAAGTTCTGAGTTCCGAGTTGGTCGCGTGCGCTGCTCGCCGATGCTTCGTGCCGCACTAAACTCGAAACGAACACGTCGGCAGGACGGACGTTCTCTCCCTCACCCCGGCCCTCTCCCGCTGGGAGAGGGGGCCACCTCGGCCGCCGCTCGACCATCCGAACGCGTCCTGTCGCCCGAGCGCGGACTGCGTTTCTCCCTCTCCCAGCGGGAGAGGGCCGGGGTGAGGGAGAACGCATCCAGCAGCCAACCCCGTCCGTTCTCACCCGAAGCTGGTCAGGAGCGCGGCCTTCAGGCCGCTGAAACGGACGCATGGTCGCAGGCATTCGAGCGCCTTTTTTCAATCGCACCTTTCTGCGGCGTCAACGCCGCGCTCCTCGCGCGTCCCGCCCCGCCCCGCGCCCCACTCTTCACTCTTCACTGCCGCCGCATGAGCCTGCTCTTCCCCGCCATGCTGGCCGGCCTCGTGGGCCTGGGCGTTCCCTTCGCGCTGCATCTCATCGCGAAGCACAAGTTCCCCGTCCGCGACTTCCCCACGCTGCGGCTGCTCATGCGGGACGAGCGCACCAACGTCTTCGCCCCGCGCCTCATTGACCCGTGGCAGCTCCTCCTGCGCCTGCTCGTGCTCACGCTGCTCGTGCTCGCGATGGCCCGCGTCTTCCTGCCCGGCTTCAGCGGCACGCCCGCGCCGCGCAACCTCGTCGTCGTCGTGGATTGCTCGGCCAGCATGAACCTCACGGTGAAGAACCCCGCCGGCCCCGGCCAAGTCACCTTGCTCGAGCTCGCTCGCCGCAAAGCCCGCGAACTCCTCGCCGAAAGCACTGCCCCTGGCCAATGCGCCCTCATCGCCTCCGCCGACGACACCCGCCTCCTCGCCGACCTCCAGCCCTCTCCCGCCACCGCGCTAACGGCCGCCTCCTCTCAACTCTCAACTCTCAACTC
>JAYTIO010000727.1:0-4016 GCA_043731805.1 Pedosphaera sp.
TCCTCAATCTCGCGGACAATCTCGCCGAGGTCGGTCTTGCTGTCGGTGGTCTTGCCGACGGGCTTTTTGCCAAAGGCATCCGCGAGGAAGTAGTCGCGCAGGTCGTCGTCTTCGAGCGACGGATCAACCACGTCGCCGAGGAAGACGCGGTGGATGTTCGTGAGGAAAATATTCCCAGTGTCGCGAGCCACGCGCACGTCGTCCTGGATGTGCAGGGTGAGCTGAAAGTCGTCGCGCCAATTGCGGCCGTCGTGCCCGTTCGGCGGCAGGATGGGGTCGTTGAAGAAAATCTTGAGGCCGTCGAAGTCCGCGCGGAGGCGGTCGAGCACGATGATGTTGGGCGCGATGACGAGGAAGTTCCGGGAGAGGGCGGAGTCGGCCTCGTAAATCTTGTGAAAGAAACTCCAGGCGATGAGGAGCGAGAGGACTTTGGTTTTGCCCGCGCCGGTCGCCATTTTCAGCACGTAACGCGGCCAGTCTTCGTCGAACATGCCGCTCGAAACCGCGCCCGAGGCGTCGAAACGGAGGAGGTCGTATTTGTCACGGGCGCTGCGGACCTCGTAAAGCCAGATGACCGTCTCCACCGCCTCCCGCTGGGCGAAGTAGTAGCGAAAGGTGGAGAGCGAACCGTCGGCGTTCTCGGTCAGGTGCTCGGTGTCGAACCAATGGTGGAGCAAGGCTGCGGAAGTTGCGGACGCGCCGGGATAGCCTTGGCTGCGCCAAGCGAAGATTTCTTGGCGAACTTTCGCGACGAGCGGCGGGAGGAGCTTGTCGTAGGCCGAACTGCGCAGGGCTTCATCGGCGGGGAACCACCGCTGCTCGGGGAGGAGCGGCGCGTAGGGCGAGGCTGGGAATTCGGGGTGCAGTGCCATTCAGGTATGCGGACGAGCGTATGAATCCAGTCGGCGGTTGCAAAGGCGGGAATTGTGTCCGGCGAGTGGCCGCCCTGCTCGACGCGGTGAGCGACCTCGACGATCTCGTGTTGCAATTCGACGGCACGGAGGCGGGCCGGTTGTTCAACGAGGCGTGGCAGGGTGCGCGCATCATCGTGGACAGCGGCAGCGGTTATAGCAGTCCGGCCGTCACCCCGGCGCCCAGCCCAAATCCCTGAGTGGTGAAATCGAGGGTGTATGTGGCCCGCGTGTGCCCTTCCTTCGCTCCCGGCGAACACCCCGCCTGGCTCCGCCCGATCGAAGTCGCCCTCGTCTTCCTTGCGTGGCGGCTGGACGCCGCCCGTGTCCCTACCCCAAACTTCCCGCCAACATGAACCTCAAACGCACCCTCAGCCACGCCGACCTCCATCAGCTTCAGCGCTGGAACACGCCGACCATCTACAATGGCTGGGAGCAAATCACGAAGCACGACCGCACGCGCGACGGCATCAATCTCGAGGAGACGCGCGACTTCATGCCGCAGATGGGGCCGATGATTGGCTACGCGGTCACGGTGGTCGTTGAGCCGAGCAACCCGGCGCACAAGGAAAAGCCCGGTGCGTTGAGCGACTACCGACGTTACCTCGCCAGTGTGCCGGGACCCAAAATCGTCGTGGTGCAAGACCTCGACAAGCCACGCGTCATCGGCTCGTTCTGGGGTGAGGTGAACGCGAACACGCACCGTGCGCTCGGCTGCGTGGGCACCATCACGGACGGCGCGGTGCGCGATCTCGACGAGATGACGAACGCGGGCTTCAAGGCGCTCGCCCGTCGATTGTGTGTCGGCCACGCGTATGTCACGCCGATTCGCTGGGGTTGTGTAGTTGAGGTCTTCGGCCAGCGCATTGAGCCGGGCCAGCTCATCCACGCGGACAAGCACGGTTTCTTCGCGGTGCCGAAGGACGACGAGGCCCGCCTGCTCGATGCCGCGCGGTTCATGGATGCCAACGAGTGCAACACCGTCATCGCCGCCGCGCGGGACGCAGCGGGCAAGCCCTACGACCAAGTGTTGAAGGAAATGGATGCGGCCGGCGCCGCCTTCCGCGACGCGGCGAAGCAGCAGTTCTCCAGCGGCGGCGAATGGTGAGCCACAGATGAACACAGATGAACACAGATGGCCTTTGGCCTCCGGTCGCAGAGCCCGCTCCTCTCGATTTCCTTGCCCCAAATTCCCCGGCCAGCCTTCCCTCCTCCTCGTGTTCCTGACTTGCCTAGCCGCCGTCGCTAACGCCGCTGAAGCGCCCGGCTGGACGCGCCTTCCCTCACTGCCGGACAAAGAAGGTTTCGCCTCCATGTTTGCGGGCGTCTGCGGCGGGGCCTTGCTCGCGGCGGGCGGCGCGAACTTCCCGGACAAGAAGCCGTGGGAGGGTGGAAAGAAGGTTTGGTCTGACACCGTCTTCGTGCTGGAGAGGCCGGAGGGCGCATGGAAGGTCGCGGGCAAACTGCCGCGGCCGCTCGGCTACGGCGTGAGCGTGAGCCACGGCGGCGGGGTCGTCTGTGTCGGTGGTAGCGATGCGGCCGGCCACCGCGCCGAGAGCTTCCGGCTCGACTGGCGTGCCGGCCAGTTGGAGACGAAGCCGCTGCCGTCGCTGCCGCGCGCGGTCGCGAACATGAGCTGGGCACTGCTAGACGACACGCTCTACGTCGCGGGCGGGATCGAGAGCCCCGACTCGACGAGCGCGCTGAAAACCTTCTACGCCCTCGACCTCGCCGCGAAGTTGCCGGCCTGGCGTGAGTTCGAGCCGTGGCCCGGCCCGGCCCGAATGCTCGCGGCCGCCGCCGCGCAGGACGGGGCTTTCTTCCTAGTGAGCGGTGCGGACCTCTCCGCCGGCCCCGACGGCAAGCCGGTTCGGACTTACCTGAAGGACGGCTACCGCTACTCGCCGGGCAAGGGTTGGAAGTGCATCGCCGACTTGCCGCGCGCCGCCGTGGCCGCGCCTGCGCCTGCGCCGACGGTTGGCACGACGCAGTTCCTCGTCATCAGCGGCGACGACGCGGCGCAACTCACCATCGCGCCGACCGAGCACAAAGGTTTTCCTGCAAGCGTGCTCGCCTACGACACGCGCGCCGACCGCTGGACGGAAGTCGCCCCCACACCCGCCCCACGCGCGACGGTGCCGACGGTGTGGTGGCATGGCGCGTGGCTGGTGGTGAGCGGCGAGCAGCGCCCCGGTGTCCGCTCGCCGGAGGTGTGGAGATGGCAACCATGAAACTACTGATTGCGTTCGCGTTACTGACCTTCACAAGCGTCGCCGCTGAGCTGCGCGTCACCACGGATTTCGAAGGGGGCTCGGCGAAGGTGGAGGCCATTGACCAAGCGGCGCGCGTCATCCGCTTCATGCCCGACGGCAATCCGCAGCGCGGCTGGCCGTGCTGGTGGTATCTGCGCGTGGACGGGGTGGCGAAGGATGAGAAGGTCACGCTGGACCTCGCGGGCAGTGATCGGCCGACACGCAACAACGGCCAGGACACCAGCAAGCCCCTCGCGTCGAGTTGGGCCATGCCGGCGCGCGCGACGTTCTCCACCGACGGCAAGACTTGGCAGCACACCGCGCCGGGCAAGCTTGAGGGCGCGCGCCTCCGCTACGAAGTCAACGGCACCGGCGGCCCACTCTGGGTCGCGTGGGGCCCGCCCTTCACGCCGCGTGACACGGACGCGCTGCTGGCCGAGGCGGAGAAACTTTCGCCCACTGCGCAGTCCTTCGAGCTGGCGCGCACCCGCGAGGGTCGGCCAGTGCGCGGCCTGCGCGTGAGCGAGGCGACGACTCCGAAGCCGCCGGGCATCTGGGTGCAGGCACGGCAGCACGCGTGGGAGAGCGGTTCCTGCTGGGTGGCGCGCGGCTTCACCGAGTGGCTCGTGAGCGATGACGCGGACGCGAAGTGGCTGCGGGCTCATGCCGAGGTGTTCATCGTGCCCATCATGGACGTGGACAACGCCGCGACGGGCAACGGCGGCAAGGAAGCCGCGCCCCGCGACCACAACCGCGATTGGGATGACAGCCCGGTTTATCCCGAGGTCGCCGCCGCGCAGCAGCGGTTGCGCGCGCTCGTGAAGGAGGACCGTCTTGCCGTGTTCCTTGACCT
>JAYTIO010000728.1:0-7783 GCA_043731805.1 Pedosphaera sp.
CAGCAGAATCAGCAGGAACTCCCGCAGCAGCGCGCGCACCGGCTCCAGCGACGCGCCGACCTCGACGAGCCAGTTGCCACCAGTCGACGGCACGATCACAGAGGCAATCAGCAATTCTTGCCCGTCCTCGCAGTGTTCCATGCGCGCCGCGCGGCCCTTCACCGGCTTGGCGAGGGCCGGCACCAGGGTGGGATTGAACGACAGTTCCGCCGGCACGCCCGAGACGTAGAGAGCGCTGCGGTCGGGCCGGGTCAGGCGGATGAAGCGGTTGTTCAACTCAGGCGCGTAGCTCTCACGCACTTCGCGCGTCACGTGTTCCTCGCCGAGCTGCGCGACGCGTGCGACCAGCGTCTCGGCGATGACGACAGCCCGCTTGGACTGTGTCTCGCGAAGGTTCTTCTCCAGGTGCTGCTTCATGCCGAGATACATGAAGCCGCCCAGCAACACGAAGACCACGGTGATGACGCCCGCATACCACGCGGTTAGCTGGAAGCTGATGGAGCGCGGGTTCATGCCTCGGAGCCGTCACTGATGCTGTAACCCACGCCCCGCACGGTGCGAATGAGCTTCGTCGGGAATGAATCGTCCACCTTCGCGCGCAGGTGGCGGACGTAAACGTCCACGATATTCGTCAGGCCCTCGAAGCTCTCATCCCAGACGTGCTCAATGATCATCGTGCGAGAGAGCACGCGGCCGGCGTGGGCCATGAGGTATTCGAGCAAGGCATATTCCTTCGCCGTGAGTTCGATCCGCTTCCCGGCGCGGCGCGCCTGCTGCGAGAGTCGGTCGAGTTCCAAATCTGCTACACGCAACACGCTGCTCCGCACCGCCGGCCCGCGACGCAAAAGCGCCTTCACCCGCACGGCCAGCTCGGCGAAAGCGAACGGCTTGGTAAGGTAGTCATCCGCGCCAGCCTCGAAGTTTTCGACCTTCGCGGCGGTATCGTCCTTGGCAGTCAGAATCAGCACGGGCACCTCCGGCGTATGGCGGCGGATGCGCTTGAGCACCTCGGTCCCGCTCATGACCGGCAGCATCAAATCGAGGATGATTACGTCGTAGCTGTAGCTGCTCGCAAAGTCGCACGCGCTCTGTCCGTCGTAAGCCAGGTCCACGGCAAACCGTTCCGCGCGCAAACCGCGCGAGACAAAGTCCGCGACCTTCCGATCATCTTCTGCCAGCAGCAAACGCATATCGTGTTCGACCCCAACGTCAGGCCCGCACATTAAGGAATTCCGAGCGAAACATTAACAGCCGTTCAGAATCGCGGCGACCCTGGTCTTCGGTGACGTAATGTGGAGGTGAGGTGCGTCGGCAGCATCGCCTCGTGACCGCGCAACGGGTGTTCAAGATGGTGTGCTGCCCGCCCCGTGCCGGCAGTTCACTTCCCCTCCCCCAGCGCCTTGGCCATCCGCGCGATGATACCGTCGCGCGCCGTGGTGAGCGGCTGCCAGGTAGCCGCAGGGAGGGACGTGGACTGCTCCATGACGAGACCCAGCCACTCGACAGCGGCGGGGTCGCTCGCGCTGGCGGCGGCTTGGAGGAATGCCGTGCGCTGCGTTAGTGGCAACGGCCCTGCCTCAGCCCGCAGTTTCTCCAGCATCAACGCGAGCTTCTGGCGGCCTTCGTGCAGGCGTTTGAGGATACCGGTGCCTTGCAAGTCAGTCTCCGCCACGCGGCGCTTCACGGCGTTCTCGTAGATGCGATGGAGCAGGTGAACGCGCGCATACACGGCGGCCATGCGGGGGACGGCCTCGGGCTCGCCGAGCCGGTAGAGCGCGAGCGCGGCGTGGACAAGGGTGCTGCCGTGTTGGAGCGCGAAGGCGTCGGGCGCGGGCGCGTCGTCTGGGCCCGGCCCGCTGCACGCGGCCTCGGCGCGCGTGAGAGCGCTGCGGACGAGCGGGATGGCTTCGGGACGGTTCAGCCAACCGAGCGCGTCCATCGCGGCGTGCTTCGTTTCCTCTTTGGTCAAGGCGTCGGAGAGAACGCCCAGCGCGGCAGGGTCGCGTGTTGCGCCGAGCAGGATGAGCGCGGCCTGCCGGCCTTTGAGGTCCGGGCTGAACTTCTCCAGCGACTCCTTGAGCTTCGCGCCCCACTCGGCTTTCGCGAACGGCAGCAGCGTCGGCAAGACGCTCGCGAGATCCACCTTGCCGCCGCTCTCGCCGCGCATGACGTGCTGGAACAACGCATCGGCCAGCGCGGCAGTCGGGCGCTCGCCGATGCGCCGCGCCATGTCCGGCGTCACACCGCTGCCGAGCGCGAGGTTGTTCAACTCGTCCTCGGTCAGGACCGGCAGGCTGGAGACGACGGTGGGCGGGGCAGCGGGGCGCGCTCCGGCGGCCCAGTCGAGGGCTTGGCCGAGCACCTTTGGCCAAGCGGGCCAGTCCCAGAACGGCATTGAGCCAGTCGCCTCGTCGCCGTTGGCCGTGAGCGCGCACGCGACGACGCGGCCTTTGCCGAAGGTGCCGGAGATGAGCGCGGGCTTGTCGCCGGCGAGCAACTGCACGGTGGCCCCGGGCTTTGGCGCGAGCGTCTGCACGTAGAACGCGACGGGCTTGGCCGCGAAGTCGGCGGCGAATTTCCATGTGGCCTGCGGGCTCGCGCGCAGCGGCAGGCCTTCGGCACTGGCGGGAATGCGATGCTCCGGCGCGAAGGTGACGGGGAGCATTTCCTCCAGCGTTGTGCCCGCGTATGCCCCGCGACTGAACGCCCAGTAGCCGCCGAGCACGACGAGCCCGCCGCCGTTCGCGACAAACTCGCGATAGGCTTTCAGGCGTTCGTTGTTGAGCGAAGGCGCGTCGAGGTTCGCGATGACGATGACGGAGAAGCGGTTCAACTCGCTGGCTTCCGGCAAGTCATAGAAGCGCGTGTAGCCGCCGAAATACGGACTGCGGGAAACGTAGCTCGCGTGGTGGCGCAAGCCCGCGTCGTGCAGCGCGGGCGTCAGCCGGAAGTGGTCAGTCCAGAGGCCCTCGATGAGGAGAGCGTGGGGGACGAGCGAGGGCTGCCAGCGCCACTCACTGGGCTTCGTGTCGGCAGCGAGCGACAAGAGAGAAATGCAGCAACAGAAGAGCGCCAGCCAAAGACCGGCCGTGACCTGCAAGTGGTCAGACACAAGCGTCGGCCGGAAGCCCCTCTCATTAGCACCCGGCTTCAGCCGGGTGAAAACGCGGGTGGTAGGTGGAAAACTGTTTAAACAGTTTTCCACCGTCGGCGCACCCAACACCCGGCTGAAGCCGGGTGCTAATGAGAGGGTAGGCATTGAGTCGCCACAAACAGGCGCAGAAGGCGCACAGGCATTCCCACTCCCAGATTCCTCTTTGCGCCTTCTGTGCCTCTTTGTGGCAATCCCATCGGCGGCTTTGGTAAAGCGGTTCATCGCGCTCACTCCTTCCCCTCCGTCCACACGAGGACGCTCCACAGGCGGTGCTCCGGCACGGTCACGGCGAACCCATCGCCCTCAGCTCGCACCACGAGCGACTCGGCGTGCGTCGTGGGTTCAGCAGTGAGCAGCCAGACGACGGGCTTGGTGGCGCCGACTTTCTTCACCACCGCATCTTTCTGCCACGGAGTGAACGCGCCGTTCTTGCCTGCGGGACTGACCGCGTCCACGGGCGGCGGCGTGATGAGGTGCAACACCGTTTGCGCCGCGCCGCTCACCAAGCGTCGCTGCCGCACGTAGTCCTGCCAGAGCAACGGCGCTGCGCTGCGCACCGTGACGCCGGCCTGCTCGCCCGCCACCGGCGCGAGCGCAAGGTCCCAGCAATACTCGCCGTAGCGCGTCATGAACTGGCTGTAAGCGCCCGTGAGTTTCGGCCCCCAGCCGTAGTTCCCGTAAGAGTGCGAGCCGCACGCGAAGGTGAAAATCGCCGCGAAGTTCCGACCCCACTCCGCGCCGCGGTCCGGCGCGAAGACGGTGTGAAACCCGCCGCTCTGGCGCGCGACCTCGGCTTGTTGCAGCGCTGTCTTGCGGTAGCCTTCCCAACTCCCTGACTGCCGGATGGCCTCGTGCATGATTTGCCCGCCGCCCTTGCAGCACTCGCGGAAGAACTCCGGCGGCCGGCCCGACTTCCCGGCCTCGCCCACGTCCACGCCGTAGTTGTAGGACAGTGCGAACGGCTTGCCGACTTCGGTCGCGAAGCGATGCCGCAGCCAGCGGACGTTGCGAATCGAGATGGCCGTCTCGTCCCAGTTCCCGGTCTTCACGCTGAAAAACTCCGGCACGAGCGTCGCCATCTTGTCGGCGACTTTCATCCGCTGAAATTCCTCATGCACCTCCGCCGCGCCCATCGCGCTCCAGCCTGGCGGCGAGTCGAAGCGCACGCCGTCCCAACCAAAGTTGCGCGCCGACTTGATGATTTCCTCCGCGCCGAGATTGATGGTGTTGAGGTAACCGCGATTGATGCCGAAGCCGTGCCAGACGCCGTATTGGTAGCCCTTGTAGGCGACGTTCGTGTGCAGCAAAGCATAGAGCCGCAGGTCTTCCACATCGTGGAACTCGCTCGCGAGCCCGACCCCCACATGCGTCACGAGGTCAGGATGCCGACGTCCCCACTCGATGCCCGCCGGGCCACTCGCGCTCGGCCACGAGTAGGTGATGAGCTTGATGCCGTTGGTGTGACTCAGGTCCATCCAGAGGCGCAGACCCTTGAGGCTGTTGTGCGCGTTGCCCTGGCCCGTCCACCAGTCTTCACCGGTGGGATTGAGGTCGGTCCAACTGCTCGGCTGCCAACTGAACGCCTCCTCCACGTTCACGTAAGCGCGGCGGTTGGATTCGACGTGCTCGGGAAACTGAAACTCGCGCCCAAACCAGGTGAGAAAACCACTGCCTTGAATCGCCGTCTTCCAAATCGGCGCGCCGACGGTGAAATACTCCGCCGCTTTGTGAACCGGCTGGCCCGCCGCGACGAGTGTGACGTGCGCCTCGTGGCCGAACTCGCGCTTCCCCGCCGTCCACGCGAAGCGATGCTGCGCCGTGCTGTTCGCGGGCACGGTGAGTTGCGTCTCCAGCGGAGTCGTGGCTTCGCCCAAGCCGGTGCGAACTTCCAAGCGCACCAGCGCCGTCTCGGGACGCGGCAAGTAGTTGCGGACGGTGACTTCGATGGGATTCGCCTCGCCGGGGAAGACGTGAACTTTCTCCGGCCAAACCTTCTCGACCGCGAGCGTCGTGCTCTCGGCGGTGAACGTGAGTTGGTCCGCGAGCACCGCCGGGTAGGTGATGCTCGCGAGCGGCACCGCGATATCGGCCTGCAACTCGCCCACCAAGTCGCCGAGGTCGTTGCCGCCTTTGCCCTTGGCGTCAGTTTTCTTGCTCGCGTCGTCAATGGACGGACCCTTCTGCGGTCGCACGAAGCGCGGCTTCTCGCCCGCCGGCAAGGGCGCGACGGCCCACGACAACTCGACCGTCGGCGCCGTCGGCTGCGTGAACGAGAGCGTCTGAGCGAACTCCGTGTAAGCCCCGGCGCGCGAGTTGAAGTGCGACCAGAGCAACGGGCTTTGCGCGACCGCCTTGCCGTCCATGACGAACGCGAGCGTCAGCCGCAGCCGCGCCGCGTCGTAGGCCGCCGGCAGATGCAATCGCAGTCGCGCGTCGAAGCGATACAGCCCCGGCACCAGCGGCTTCTTCAGCGCGCCGAGCACGACCTTGCCCGAGTCCGTCTCGACGCTCACGGCCACCGCGCGCTTCCCCGAAGCCGCCGGGTCCGTGACGGCGGCCAAGCCTTTGCGCTCCGGGGTGAACTTGAGCACGTCGGCGGACACGGATTCGACCGTGAGAAACAACGCCGCCAAGATCGTTGCCCTGAACGTGCCGTTGAGAATTTCCGCTCGTAGTTTCAGGTGCATGATCACTTCCCATCCCGCACATGGCGGTCCATCCAACCGACCATCTTGTCCCACATCTCCGGCAGATACACATGGCCGAGGCCGGGATAGACGACGTTCTCGAAGTTGACCTCGGCGCGATGCAGCGCGTAGGCGGGGCGAATCTTCACCTCCAGCTTGCGAATGCCTTCGATGGGCGAGCCGTAATCCTTGTCGCCGGTCAGGTAGAGCATCGGGCGCGGAGCGGCGAGGGCCATGATAGCCTCGCTGTCGAAGTGGTTGAGCATCCCCGGCACGAAGTAGTAGATGCCGTGGAATTTCAAACCCTCGATGCGGATGAGGTCCGTGTAACGCGTCATGCACGCGACCGCCACGCCCGCGCGCAGTCGCTCGTCGAGCGCCATGAGCCACCACGCCCGCGTCGCGCCCATGCTGATGCCGGTGACGCCGATGCGCGACGCATCCACTTCCTTGCGCGATGCGAGGTAATCCAGAGCCATCAAGTCATCGCGCAGAATCATTCCCCACAGCGAGCGCCCGACCCAGAGGTTGAACTTCGACGCCGTCATCTCCCCTGCCCCGCCCTTCTCGGCCAAGCCGCCCGGGCCTTGGCCGTTGCGCTCGCCGAAGCAGTAAGCGTCCACGCCCAGCACCACGTAGCCACACTTGGCGAGCGTCGGGCCGGGCAGCACCGGCGTGGCGTTGGTGCGGACCAACTCGTCCTTGCCGATGTCGTATTGGCCGCCGTGCCAGTGGCAGTAGAGGATGGCTGGGGATTTGCCGGAAACTCCCTTGGGCAGGAACACGTAGCCGGGGACGGTCGCGCCCGCGCCGTTGTTGAAGGTGAACTTCTCGAAGATGTAATCGCCCCGGTCCTCGCGCGCGACCGTCGTTACCTTCGGCACCTTGGGTCGCGGCGGCAGTTTGCCGAGCAACTGCCACAACGTCGCGCGGACCTCGGTGCGTTGCTTCTCCCACGAGGCCTTCGTCTTCGGCACGGAGAACTCCGGTGCGACCGGCGCGGCGGCGAGCCACGCCTCGGCATTGGACAAGTTGGTCTGAGCCATGAGCGGACTGGCAGCGAGGAACAGCGCGAGTCCGGCTGCCAGTCCTGCGGAGGATGAAGGATGCGTTTTCATTGCGACAGGATTTCCGCACGGATGAAAGCAGGTCGCGCTGCGACAGCGAAGGGATTTTTGGCCACAGATGAACACAGATGAAACACACATAAGCAAAGGCCTGGGACACCGGGGATGAGGCTTTCCCCACTTGAAGCCATCTGTGTCTCATCTGTGTTCATCTGTGGCCAAAGACTCGGAGTCTGATTGCTGGAGGCTTGCAGCCCGCCGTCACGCCAGCGAGCATCCGTGCCAACAAAACGCTCTTCATGAACAGCCCCGCCGCTTCCCGCCGCAACTTCCTGCGCGGCTCCACGCTCGCCACCCTCGCCGCCGCGCTCGGCGGGCCGATTCCCTTCGCGCGCAATCTCGCGCCCGGCCTCTTCCCCGACGCGCTCGCGCAGACCGTCGCCGATCTGCTGCCCGACAAGCGCGGCCTGCGCATCCTCAGCGACCGCCCCATCGTCGCCGAGACGCCCGTCACGCTGCTTGACGACGAGGTCACGCCGACGGAACGCCACTTCGTCCGCAACAACGGTCACCTCCCCGAGCGCGCCGAGAAGCGCGACCTCACCGGCTGGTCGCTGACGGTGGATGGCGAAGTGGAGAAGCCGCTGAAGCTCACGCTCGCCGACCTGCAAAGCCAGTTTCCGAAAGTCACGCGTGCGCTCGTCATCGAGTGCGCCGGCAACGGTCGCGCCGCCTTCAACCCGCCCGCCTCCGGCAATCAGTGGACCCTCGGCGGCGTCGGCTGTGCGAACTACACCGGCGTGCGCCTCGGCGACTTGCTGCGCCGCGCGGGCGTGAAGCCGTCGGCCGTTTACATCGGCTACGAGAGCGAGGAC
>JAYTIO010000729.1:0-1766 GCA_043731805.1 Pedosphaera sp.
TCTCAACTCTCAACTCTCAACTCCCCCTCTCCCCCACCGACGGCTCCGGCCGCGGTCTCCTCCACGCCATCGCCGCCGCTGGCGACCTCCTGCGGGGCCGGCGCGAAGTAAAATCTCAAATCGTCGTTCTCACCGACTTGCGCGCGACCGCCTTCGCCACGCGGAATCAAAAGGACTTGCTCCGCCTCGCCCGCGCCCGCGCCGACCTCGGCGACAAGCTCGACCTCATCCTCGTGGACCTCGCCACCGGCGCGACCGAGAACCTCGCCATCACCGACGCCCGCGTGCGCGGCAGCCGCGTCAAGGTTGGCGACGACGCCCACATCCTCACTCGCCTTCGCAACAGCGGCACCAACGACCGCACCGCCAAGCTCCAACTCGCCATCGGCAACCAGCCCGACCCCGCCATCAAGGAAATCCTCCTCGGCCCCGGTGCCGAAGCCGTCGTGGACCTCACCACGCCCGTGAACCGCGCCGTCCGCGCCATCGCGCAAGCCCGCCTCAAGGAGCCCGACGCCCTGCCGTCCGACGACACCTTCAGCGTCCCGCTCAACGTCGCCGAGACGCGCCGCGTGCTCATCATCAACGGGGCGAGTCAGGCCGCCGTGACCGACTCCGCGCTCGCCCGCCTCGGCCAGCCCGGCGCAACCGCGCAGCCGAAAGCCAACGACGTGGAGGAGACCGTGGATGGCGCGACGATTCTCCGCTTCGTGCTGAACCCCGGCCGCGAGCTGGGCCGCGCCAGTGGAACGGGCATTGACACCACACTCGTCACGCCCGAAGCGCTCGCCGGCCAGACTTTGAGCAAGTTCGAACTCGTCGTGCTCTACGACGTGACCAGCCTGCCCGCGCAGGCGCTCGACGACTTGAACACCTTCGTCCGCCAAGGCCGCTCGCTGCTGTTCGTCGGAGCCAGCGGCGTGAACGCGCTGCAGTTCAACCGCCTCTTCTTCAGCGCCGACCCGCAGCGTCCCGGCCTCGCACCCGCACAGCTTGGCAACGACAAGGACTTCGCCCCCGCCCTCGCGCTCGCTGACACTAGCAACCCGCACCCGTGGCTCGCGCCGTTCCGCGACCCATTGCAAGGCGACCTCTCCGGCGTGCGCTTCACGAAGGCGCGCGAGCTGCCCGCCCTCGCCGCCGGGGCCACCGAGATGCTCACCGGCGCGGACGGCCGCCCGCTCGCCGTCGAGATGCCGCTGGAGAAAGGCCGCGTGGCGATGCTGGCGTTCGGCTTCGAGCTGGACCGGGGCAACCTCGCCCGCACGCGCGTCTTCCCGGCGCTGATGTGGCGGCTCGTGGACTACCTCACCGGCCAGCTCCGCGTGCGCCCGCCGGACATTCTCACCGCCTTGCAACCCGCCGTGCTAGATGTGTCGGAACCTGCCTTCGCCTTCGCCACCGAGTTGGAACTCACCACCCTCGGCGACGCCACGAACCGCCCGCCCATCCGGCTCAAGGTGAACCTCGACCAGACCGTCCTCGTGCCAGCGCTGCCCGCCGGCGACTTCGCCTTGCACAAGCCGCGCGCCGTCGGAGCCGTGGCCGGACACACACGCAACATCACCGTCCACACCGACGCGCAGGAGAGCGACTTCACCCGCGCCACCGAACCGCAACTCCGCGACTGGCTTGGCGGCGAAGTGCGCGTGACCGAAGCCACCACCGCTCTGAAACTCGCGCCGCCCGGCGGCGAGTTCTGGCGGCCCCTGCTCCTGCTCCTCCTCCTCGCCTACGTGGCCGAAGCCGTGACCGGCTACGTCCTG
>JAYTIO010000730.1:0-3717 GCA_043731805.1 Pedosphaera sp.
GGGTCAACGTGGTTGTAAGTCTGCTCGGCCACCAACGCGCCGCTCTTCGCGTCCAGCTTCACGTAGCGCAGGCCGTGGTCGAGGAACACGCTGCGGCCCGCGACCAAGGTGACGTTCCCGTTCTCCACCAGCACGCTGCCATGCACCGGCCAGACGCTCTCGACCTGTTCGTGCGCGGCGTGGCGGCGGTCGCCGGGCGCGGCGCGGTATTGCCAGACCAACGCACCATCGCTCGCGCGGAGGCAATAGACCGAGCCGTCCTGGCTGCCGAAATAAACGCGCTCCTGCCAGTAAGTCGGCGGTGAATCCACGCGCCCGCCCGCGATGAAATGCCACGCGGGCTGGCCGCTCGCGTGGTCAAGCGCGTGAACCGTGTGCGCGTCCACCTGCGCGACGAACACCTTGCCGCCCGCGATGGTGAGCGCGGAGAGCGGGCCGCCCAGCTTGAGTTCCCACGCCTTGCCGAGGTCGGCGGGCAACTCCTGGTCGCTGAAGCCGGAGCGCTGGTTGTCATGGCGGTAGGTGGGCCAGTCCTTCGCATCGGCCTCGGCGTTGAGCGTGGCTTCGTAGGCGGGGCCTTTGACGAGCCGCGTGGCTTCGGCGCGGATGGGATGCGGCGTGCCCGCGCCGCCGGCCAGCGCATTGAGGCCGTCGAGCTTCGCCTCGGGATAGCAGGCGCAGTTGTGCGGGCCGGCGTAGGTGAGGCCGTTGGCGGGCATCACGCCGTAGAGGCACGCGCCGCGCACCCAGTGGTTCAAGTCCCAGTGCTGCTTCTCGTGGTCCACGAACTCGATGCCCGTGCGCGAGGGAATCAGATACTTCTCCGTCGCCTTCGCGATGTAGCAGCGGTGGTGGAACCAGTAAGTCCCCTCCGGCACGTCGGGCGAGAACTGCTTCTTCACCTCGCCCGTGCGGAGGTCGCGGCCCTTGAACTCACCCTTCTGATTGCCTTGCAGCGTGCCCGCGTTCCACACGAGGCCACCGGCCACAATCAAATCCTCGGGCGAGCGGTAGCCGGACTTCTCGTGCGCGTCTTGCCAGAGCAGCTTGCCCGACTCGGCGTCGAGGCCGCGTTGCGCGCCGTCGCCGCCCGCGTAGAGGACGGTGTTGCCGGAGAGGACGACACGCGGCGAGTAGTTGAACTCGAAGAGCTGGCGCTTGCTGGCCTTCTCGCTGGCCCAGCGTTGCGTGCCGTTCGCCGGGTCCAGGCACACGAGCGAATCGCCGTTGTGATAGACCAAGCGCTGGCCGTCGCAGGCGAGCGTGATGGGCGCGATTTTCTGGTCGGCCTTGCGCCAAAGCAGCTTGCCGGTCTGCGCATCGAACGCCGCGAGGTCGCGCGGTTTCTGGTCCCAGTTGTATTCCGTCTCGACGCGTTTCTGGTCGCTCTGCTGCTTCACGGCGAACTCTTCGAGCACCCACGGACGCGGGTTGATGAGCGCGTAGATAACGCCGCCCGCCTGGACGAACTCCTCCGTGCCCCGCGAGCCTTCGCAGGTGAACCGCTCCTGGCCCGTCGCGCCGTCGAGACAACTGATGGGCACCTCGATGCCGAGCGTGACGAACACGCGGTCACCATCGCCCACGAGCCGGCGCGTGAGCTGCGTGGGGCCGGACTTGAGCGGCCAGAGATGCGTGTTCCAAGTCGGGATGGGGACTTTCCAGAGCGGCGTGCCGTTGAAGGCGTCGCGCGCGATGAGGTGCCACTTCGCGGGCAGCAGGATGGAGATGCGCGAGCCTTCATCCATGATGTAGAAGAGCCGCCCACCCGACGAAACCTGCGCGCTGAGGCTGCTCATGCGGTCGTGGTGACGTGACCAACGCGGCGAGCCGACCCACTGCAAGCGCTCCGGCGGCGCGACGACTTTGTCCTTCGAGGCGGCGTTGCCCTTCGCGTCGTAGAAGTAATGCGTCCACTCGTCGAGGTTGGCGTCCTTGGGCTTCACGGTCTTCTGCCACTGGCCGCCGGACTTAGTGAGTAGCACGCCGTTGGGCACCAGCACACGGAGCGCCTCGACGCGCGGCACGCTGCCGAGGTTCTCGGCGACGAGGAGGTTCACGAGGTTGTCAATGAACGGGAGCTGCGCGCCGGTGAACGGCTCGACACTGACGGGGCCGTATTTGCCCGCCTGAAAAATCGCCTCGCGCGCGGCGGCGACCTTCGCCGCATTGGCATCCAACGCGACGACTTGGTAGCTGCTGTTCGCCCGGAGCGCGGCGGTGAGCGCCGCATCGCCCAGGCCGAGCTGGACGACCAGGCCGCCCTTCACGCCGGCGGTGGAGAGGATTTGCTGCGCGTCATCCGCAGGCGCGGCAGGGAGCACGGCGGAGCCGAGCAGCAGCGCGAGCGCGACGGCGGCGGGGGCAAGGCAGGCGGGCAAGGTAGGGCGCGTCTGTCCCCAGCGCGCCGCCAGACCATTCGGACGCCCCAGCGGCGCGGTGAGGACACCGCGCCCTACCAACGTGGAGGACCGCGAGCGGATGGACATGAGAAGACGGAGTGTGTTCATGGCTGAAGGTGCGGGCAGTATGCGGAAGTCCGGGGCCGTTGCAATGCGGCAAGCGACGCGCCGGAAGCGAAAGGAGTTACTGGACCACGGCCATTGAACCCCCTCGCCCCGCGACGCAGGAGCGGGGAGAGGGATGGGGAGAGGGGTTTCGTGACTTTTCTCCGCAACTTGAAGCGAAGCACTTCCTCTCCCCGGCCCTCTCCTCCACTCCGAGTGGAGGAGAGGGGGTCCGCGCATTGATGCTCAATGCGGCGCTTGCTTTGCTGGTGCCGGGCGGAGCTGTTCCGGCCTGGGCGGGATGAACCGGTGGTTCTCCACCTTGCGCATCACCGCCACGCAGCCCGTGCGGCGATGCAGCGCGTTCCAGATTTCCAGCAGCACCCCCGCGCGGTTCTTTTTCCACTGCTGGTTCCAGAAGCGCAGCACCTCGATGTCCTCGGCGGCGAGGAACTGCGTCCGCACCGCGTCGTGTTGCAACGGTTCCGGCAGGCCGTGCTGGCAGCCGTCCAGTTCCACTGCCAGCCGCGCGGTGGGACAATAGAAATCAAGGTAGTAAACGCCCGAGGGATGCTGGCGACGAAACTTGAAGCCCGCGAACCGTCCCGCCCGCAAAGCCCACCAGAGCTGCTTCTCCTCCTCCGTCTGTTCACGTCGGAGCCTGCGCGCGTTGGCTGTGGGATTCATCGGCGCAGACTATGCGGCCGCACTCGAAAGGCAACTTCCGCAATCAGGCGCTTGGAACACCTGCGGCTCTTCTCCCTCGCCCCGCGACGCAGGAGCGGGGAGAGGGCCGCGGAGAGGGGGTTCGTGATGCTGTGCGGTTCGTGGCGGAGCGCCTCCTCTCCCCAGCCCTCTCCTCCACTCGGAGTGGAGGAGAGGGGGTCCGCGCTGGGCGCTGACCGGGGCGTCCTCTTGCCAACCAGCGCGGGCTGCGTTGCTCCCTCGCCCAGCGGGAGAGGGCCGGTTTTCGTGCCGTTGACACACGGCGCGGCGCGGCGTATCAAACCCGCCTCACTCTATGGAAGCCGTGGCGCTAACCTGCTGGCCCTCTCCGCCCTCTGCCGGACCCTCGCGCCGTCGTCCCTTGAACTCCCGCCGCGTCGGTGCGACGTCACGGCGCGGCAGCGCGACCTCGCAAACGGGGAGTGCGAGGTCACAACTCCGCAGTGTGACGCCACAACTCCACTGCGCGACCTCCACCCACGGC
>JAYTIO010000731.1:0-2836 GCA_043731805.1 Pedosphaera sp.
GCGGCGAACTGCTTGGCCGTGGGCACGGGCGGCGGGACTTCGCCGGTGAAGGGCCACGCGGCGAAGAGCTTCTCCAACCGCGCGGTCATGGCGGCGGAGTCGAAGTCGCCGTTCACCGCGATGACGAAGTTCTTCGGGTGGAACCAGCGTTTGTGGAAGGCCTCCAAGTCCGCGCGCGTGATGGACTCCAGCGAGGCCTGGGTGCTGTGGCGGTTGAAGTAGAAGCCGTCGCCATACGCGAGGAAGCGGCGCTCGCGCTGCTCGATTTCGGCTGCGTCGTCATTGCGCTGCTTCATGGCTTGCAGGGACTGCTGCTTGCGGAGCGCGAGCTTGTCGTCCTGGAAGCGCGGCGCGGTGAGCACCTCGCGCAAGATGGCGAAACCCTCGTCGAGGTCCTTCGAGAGGAGGTTCAGGCTCACGCTGCCCTGCGTGTCGCTGGCGGCGGAGTTGAGATTCGCGGCGAGGAAGGCGAGCCGTTCCTCCAAGTCCTCCGCCTTCTTCGACACCGTGCCGCCGCGCGCGAGCAGGTAGCCCGTGACGCCCGCGAGCCCTTCCTTGCCGACGGGGTCGAGGTAATCGCCCGTGCGGACGAGGATGGAGATATTGACCAACGGCAGCTCGCGGTCCGGCACGACATAGGCCACCGGCCCGGCCTTGAGCACGACGCGGAACTGCTTGGC
Organism: Pedosphaera sp.; assembly: GCA_043731805.1. Taxonomy (GTDB): domain Bacteria; phylum Verrucomicrobiota; class Verrucomicrobiia; order Limisphaerales; family SXTU01; genus SXTU01. The sequence continues at coordinate 681 of JAYTIO010000731.1, forward strand.
GTCGGGCGGGGAGTAGTTGAGCTGCGGGTAAGTGAGCTTCTCCGGCCGGTCCGGGATGTCGGCGGCGAAGGCGGGGAGGGCGAGCGCGAGGGCGAGGAGTGGGACCAGTCGGTTCATAGGGTGGGTTTCAGGCGGGAGGTCAATGGACGGGCTTGTAGATGCGGAGAAACTGTCTGGCGACGGAAGGCGTGGCGGACAAGACCTCGTGAATCCGCCGGGCCAGGCCGGCGAAATCAACGTCCTCCGTGCAAGCGACGATCCCGGCGTGGGCCGGCATGCGCTGGTGCAGGCGGAGAAAGTGCAGCCGGTTCATGGTCAGCAGGACGCGACGGTGGTCCGTCGCGTAGGCCAGCACCTCGTCGTCTGGCCAGCCTTGGTTGGCGCGGCCAATCTCGGCGACGGTGAGCACGTCGTGGCCGAGAGTGCGAAGGATTTCGACCGCGGGCTGGGAGAAGTTTTCATCGGCGAAGAGGCGCGCCATCTCAGACCTCGTTGTTCTCCTGAATCAACCGGTCAATCTCCACGCCGTGCGCGGCGACGTAAGCCCACGCGTTCGCCAAGTCCTCTGGCGACAGCGCCGGATGGGCTTGGAGAAGCTGGCCGTCCGCGGCTCCGTTCCGGCGGCCCTCCTCCAACTGCCAGACCGGCAGGCGCAACCCACGGATGCACGCGTCGCCACCACAGACGCGCGGCGTGCGGTAGATGCCGGGCGCGACCTCCGCTGGCTCGTGCGCCAGCCACTCGACGAGGCTGCGGCGCTCCTCGGCGGACAGCTTGGTCACCACTTGGCGGGCTTCTTCGATGGCGGTGCTCATAGACGATGAGAATGTGCTGCGGGCATGGACCAATCGCTACTTCTTCTCCAGCTCCGCGATGCGCTCGGCGGTCTTCTTCTTGAGGATGATCAGGAACGGCTGGCTCTTCGCGTCGGCCTTGGCGAGCTGGGCTTCGACACCTGTCAGCCGCTCGCGCAGCTTCTCAACGCTCTTCTCCTCGGCCAACGTGCCGATGATGCGCCGGATGACCGGGAGCTGCTCGGGCGTGAGACCCACGAGGTCCGGGTCGGTGCTCGCGCTCTTGCCGGCCTTGCGGGTGATGGAGGCGACGTTGCGGTTTTCCTTCGTGAGGTAGGTCTCGGCCACGCGCTTCACGTCGGCGGCGGTGACGGCTTGGAGCTTCGGGCCGGCCTCGTTGATTTCCTGCCAGCGGCCCACGCCGTCGTAGCGCAGGAGCGCCTGCATGATGGCGTGGTTGTTCGAGAGCTTGCGGTATTCGCCGGCGGCGAAGTTGTTCTTCACCTTCTGCAACTCCTCGGGCGGCACTTCAGTCGCCTTGAGCTTCTCAATCTCGGCCAGCAGACCGGCCTCGAGGTCGGCGGGCGTCTTCCCGTCGGTCACTTCGCCGCCCACATTGAAGAGGCTGGCCCAACGCATCGAGTGCTGCTGCGCGAAGGCTTCGGTCGCGACCTTCGAGCCGACGACGAGACCCTTGTAGAGCCGGCCCGTGCGCGTGGAGAGGAGTTGCGCGAGGACTTGGAGCGGGTAGGTGTCCTTGTGACCGAAGGCGGGCGTGTGCCACATGATTTCCACCTGCGGGTTGGCCTCAGCCTCGCCGTTCATGCGCTTCTCGGCGGGCTGCTTGATTTCGAGCGTGACCACGTCGGGAGCCTCCTCCTTGCCGCGCGGGATGCGACCGAGATACTTCTCGGCCAGCGCGAAGGTTTTCTCTGGGTCGAAGTCGCCGACGAGGACGGCGGTGAGGTTCTGCGGCGCGTAGTAGAGCGCGTAGAATTCGTCCGCCTGCTTCTTCGAGATGGCGGGGATGTCGGAAGGCCAGCCGACGACCGGCCAGGAATACGGGTGCGATTCCCAGAACATGGCCCAGAACGACTCCTCGATGCGGCCCGTGGGCGTGGACTCGGTGCGCATCCGGCGCTCCTCGAAGACGACGTCGCGCTCGGCGTAGAACTCGCGGAAGACCGGCGCGAGCAGGCGGCCGCTCTCCATCCACATCCACAGCTCGAGCTTGTTCGCCGGGACGGTGGTGAAATAAACCGTCACGTCCTGGCTGGTGTAGGCGTTCATCTGCGAGCCGCCGTTGGAGGTGTAGATGCGGTCGAACTCGTTCTTCACGAGAATCTCGCGCTGCGCGTCCAC
>JAYTIO010000732.1:0-2446 GCA_043731805.1 Pedosphaera sp.
GGGGCGTTGGCCGAACTCAGCCAGCAAGTCGGCGCGTTGCGGCAGGAGTTGGCGCCGTCCGCCGAAGTCCAGCCCGCGCCGGTCGCGCTCCCGGAGCTGCGACAAATTCACGAGCAAGTCGTCGCCCTGCGCCAAGCCGTGTATGTGGCCACGCAGGCGCAGACCGCCAGCGCCACGGGGTTGCGCACCGAGCTGGGCACCCTCGCCGCCGGGCAGGCCCGCGCCGCGCAGGCCGTGCGCGATGCGCTCGCCCAGGAACTGCGTGAACAGGAGAGCCGGTTCCGGCAACTGACCGAGCGATTCCTCGCCGAGTCCGCCCAACTGCGCGCGCGCCTGGAGAGTGAGAGCCGCTTGCGGCCACCGCCGGTGGCCCACCAAACCGCCCTCGAATCGGACCACTCCGTGAAGGCCGAACTCGATGCGGAGACGCGCCAGGAGTTCCGCAAACTCGCCGAGCGGCTGGATGGCTTTCAGCGCCGGATGGAGGAGATCATCCGGCTGTAGGAGGCCCGCGCGCGCCTGGAGCGGCGGTCTATGACCGCCGAGTCGGTGCCCCCGTTGACCAAGCCAAACACCTGTCTGCCGCCATCGCAACTCGGCGCTCACAGAGCGCCGCTACAACCGCCAAGCTCCTCAACAGCTCGTCGGCACTTCCTGCAAGACCTCGACGCAGTGGGGAATCGCGCCGACCACGAAGCCCAGGCACTCCACCGCACCGCTGGGTTTGCCCGGCAGGCAGATGATCAGCGCCTGGTCCACGACCGCCGCGAGGTTGCGCGAGAGGATGGCGTTCTTCGTAATCTTCAGGGACTCCATCCGCATCACCTCGCCAAAACCCGGCAGCTCGCGCAGCGAGATTTCCCGCACCGCCTCCGGCGTCACGTCACGCAGCGCCACGCCCGTGCCGCCCGTCGTCAGCACCAGCGAGCAGCCGCGCGCGATGTGCTCGCGGATGGCGCGCTGAATGTCCCGCTTCTCGTCCGGCACAAGCGCGTCGGCCAAGACCTGCCAGCCATAGCCCTCCGCCGCCTTGCGCAAGGCCGGCCCGCCGAGGTCATCGTAAAGCCCCTTCGAGGCGCGGTCTGAAACCGTGATGATGCCAACTTGAATTTGCATGGTAGGAGTTCGTGGGAGGCTCAGTGCCGGAAATGCCGCGTGCCGGTGAAGACCATCGCCACGCCACGCGCGTCGGCGGCGGCGATGACTTCGGGGTCCTTCACACTGCCACCGGGCTGAATCGCAGCGGTCGCGCCCGCCTCAGCCGCCGCGATGAGGCCGTCGGGGAACGGGAAGAACGCGTCGCTGCACACCACGCTGCCCGCGAGCGGGAGCTTGGCCTCGCCGGCCTTCCAGACGGCGATGCGGCTGCTGTCCACGCGGCTCATCTGCCCTGCGCCCACGCCCAGCGTGCGGTCCGCGGCGCTGTAGAGGATGGCGTTGCTCTTGAGATGCTTCACCACGCGCCAGCCGAAGAGCATGGCCTTCAACTCCGCCTCGCTCGGCGCGCGCTTCGTCACGACCTTGAGGTCAGCGGCCGCAGTGAGCTTCAAGTCGCGCTGCTGGAGGAGGAACGATTCCGCGCCGACGCTGCGCACGTCCCACGGCGCGGCGGTGGCGGGGTGCTTGAGGATTTGCAGGAGGCGCAAGTTCTTCTTCTTCGTCAGCACCGCGAGCGCCTCGGTGGTGAAGGCCGGGGCCACGATAACTTCGCTGAAAATCTCCGCGATGGCCTCGGCGCACGGGCCATCGAGCGGCTGGTTCACGGCGATGATGCCGCCGAACGGGGCCTGCTTGTCCGTGGCGAACGCCTTGTCCCACGCCTCGCGCAACGTCGCGCCCTGCCCTACCCCGCACGGGTTCGTGTGCTTGAGGATGGCGAGCGTCGGCGCGTCGCCGACGAACTCCGCGATGAGCGCGGTGGCGGCGGTGAGGTCCAGGATGTTGTTGTAGGAAAGCTCCTTGCCGTGGAGTTGTTTGAAGTAGTCGGCGAACTTCCCGTAGAGCGCGGCCTGCTGGTGCGGGTTCTCGCCATAACGCAACGGCTGCACGAGCGGCGCGGACACGACAAGGGTCTTCGGCAAGCTGACCGCTGACGGCGGTTCGCTGAACGCCTTCTCCAAGTGCGCGGCAATCGCGGCGTCGTAGGCGGCGGTCCGCGCATACACCTTCGCGGCCAACTTGCGGCGCAGCTCCAGCGTCGTCTCGCCCGTCGCCTGCACGAGCGCGGCCACCTCCGCGTAGTCCTTCGGGTCCACGATGACGGTGACGGAGCGGTAGTTTTTCGCGGCGCTGCGGAGCATGGAAGGGCCGCCGATGTCGATGTTCTCGATCGCCTCCGCCAGCGTGCAACCGGGTTTGGCTATGGTCTGGGTGAAGGGGTAGAGATTGACCGCCACCAGATCGATGGGCTCGATGCCCGCATCCTTGATCGCCGCCATGTGCTCGG
>JAYTIO010000733.1:0-3500 GCA_043731805.1 Pedosphaera sp.
ACGCGCTGGAGCCCCAGTCGCAGCCAGGCTTGGTCGGAGAATTCTGGGCAGGGGCGCGTGTTGGGGCTCGCGGCGACGAGGCCGGTGAGGGGTTCAAAAAAGGCGTCGGTCAGGCGAGGTGATGCAGGTGGACTGGACGCATGCCAAGGAGCTGGGCGTGACCATCGCCGGCAAGCCGCTGGATCACCTGTTATGCCAGGCGGTGCTGCCGTATTCCAACTGGCAATGGGCCACGCGGTGCCAGTCGGAGTCGCTGCTCTCGGTGCGGCAAGGGTTGCAGGCGGCGCTGCACCGGCTGGGCAAGGTGCCGGGGCAGTTGCAGATCGACAACAGCAGCGCGGCGACGCACCAGATCAGCCTCGGGGGCAGGCGGGAGTTCAACGCGGAGTTCCTCTCGCTGGTGGCACATTACGGGCTGGTGCCGAGGACCATTGGCATTCAGTGCCCGAACCAGAACGGGGATGTCGAGTCACACAACGGGCACTTGAAGCGGCGGCTTTTGCAGCACCTGTTGCTGCGCGGGTCCCGGGACTTTGCCAGCGAGGGGGACTACGACCGGTTCGTCGAGGACGTGCTGCTGCGGGCCAATCAGGGGCGGCGGGCGAAGGTGGCGGAGGAACTGGCCGTGATGAAAGAACTGCCGCCCACGCGGCTCTGCGAGTATGACGAGGTGGACTGCCGGGTGAGCAGCCACAGCACGATCCGGGTCAAGCAGGTGACCTATTCGGTGCCGGCGCGGTTCATCGGGCGGCGGGTGCGGGTGCGAGTGAGCGAGCAACAGGTGGCCGTGTATCACGGGACGGAGCTGGTGGCCGAGCTGCCGCGCTCCCGGGATCGCCAGGCGGTGATTGATTATCGGCACATCATCCAGGCGCTGTTGCGCAAGTCGGAGGCAGCGCCGGAGCGCGGTCGGCCCGCGCGCTTTGCGCTCACCCCGTCAACAATGCGTGGCTAAACCCGAACGCCGAAGTTCAAGGACAGCCGAGGGCGAAGAGATACGGCCTTCAGGTAGCAGGAAGGTGCGGGGTCAGAAAACTTCCCGCCGCACTTTTCCTGTCCAGCCGCCTGCGGCGTGGACGCCGCGCTCCGGTCAGCCGATGGCACCGCGTTGGCGGAGCATGGCTTCCATCGCCTTGTCCATCAGCACGTCGGCGAGGGGTTGGGTGGCGGCGTCGAGGTTCGCGTGGGAGGACTTGAGGCGGGGGAGGTCGCCGGTTTGGGTGCTGGCTTGCTGGGTGGCGAGGGCGAGGGTGAGTTCGTGGATGGCGGCTTCGACTTGGGCGCGGTAGGCGGGGTCGAGTTCGGCGGCGCACTCGGCCAGGCCGGTCTGGGCGGCGGTGTGGACTTCCTGGGCTTTTAACTTCGCTTCAATCCAACGGCGGGCGGCCAAATCCTCGAAGGCGTGCTCGACGGATTCTTCGACCATGCGCTGGACTTCGGTGTCGGCCACGTCCACGGCGGACTTCATCGCCACGACTTGCTGCGCGCCGGTCTTCAGGTCGCGCGCAAGGACGTGGAGGATGCCGTTCGCATCAATCTCGAACTGCACGCCGACGCGGGGGACGCCGCGCGGGGCGCGCTCGAAGGCGACAGGGAACTGGCCGAGGCTCCAGTTGTCGGCGGCGCGCTCGCGTTCGCCTTGGAGGACGTGGATGAGCATCTCGCGCTGGTGGTCCACGGCAGTGGTGAAGACCTCGCCGGCCTTGATGGGGATGGTGCTGTTGCGGGGGATGATGGCATTCATCAAGCCGCCGAAGGTTTCGATGCCGAGGGAGAGCGGCGTCACGTCGAGGAGTAGCATGTTCTTGAAACCGCCGCTGAGAATTTCGGCTTGGATGGCGGCGCCGAGGGCGACGGCTTCGTCGGGGTTCTGCGAGGTGTTGAGCATCGGGCCGGTGCGCTCGTGGAAGGTGTCGCCGAGGCGGAGGCTGCCGCGCTCTTCCTCAAACTCGGAGCAGCCGAGCCATTCGCTGACGAGGCGGCGCACGAGGGGCATCCGCGTCTGGCCACCGACGAGAATGACTTGGTCGAGCTGTTTGGCTTCGAGCTTCGCGTCGGCGAGGGCGCGGAGGCAGTGGGCGCGCGTGCGTTCGATGAGGTCGCGGGTGAGGCGTTCGAGTTCTTCGCGCGTGAGTCGGTAGCTGAAGCTGAAGTCGGGCGTGAGGAAGGGTAGGGCGATTTCGACTTCGGTCTCGGTGGAGAGGCGAATCTTCGCGGCCTCGGCGGCTTCGCGGAGGCGGGCGAGGAGTGGGGCAGCCGTCCCGGCTGCCGGTGGGAGGGTGGCAGGTTCCACAGTTCGGGCGGCAACCGGGACGGTTGCCTGACTTGTGGCAGGCGGGACGCCTGCCCCACTAGCGATGCGTTCGGCGAGGAAGTCCACGAGGCGTTTGTCGAGGTCGTCGCCGCCGAGGCGGGTGTTGCCGTTGGTGGCGAGGACTTGGAAGACGCCGGCGTTGAGTTCGAGAATGGAGAGGTCGAAGGTGCCGCCGCCGAGGTCATACACGGCAATCTTGGAATGTTCCTTGAGGCGGTCGAGGCCGTAGGCGAGGGCGGCGGCGGTGGGTTCGTTGACGATGCGTTCGACGGTGAAACCGGCGAGTTCGCCGGCGCGCTTGGTCGCGCTGCGCTGGGCGTCGTTGAAGTAGGCGGGGACGGTGATGACGGCGCGAGTGACGGGTTCGCCGAGGTCGGCTTCGGCGGTGAGTCTTAGTTGCTTGAGGACTTCGGCGGAGACTTCTTCGGGCGTGTAGTCGCGGCCGTGGATGGGGATGGTGACGGGTCCCGCGCCTTCGCCACGCACGGGGTAGGTCACGAGCATTTCCTCGCGCGCGAGGTCAGAGCCGCGCCGACCCATGAAGCGTTTCACGGAATAGACCGTGGTGGCGGGGTGCAGGACGCGGACGCGGTTGGCGGCGTGGCCGAGGAGCGGGGCGGCGTCCGCAGCGGGGAAGTGGACGACGCTGGGGCAGAGGCGGTGGCCGTCGGCGTCGGCGATGACGTAGGGGATGCCGGAGTCCACGGTCGCGACGAGGGAATTGGTGGTGCCGAGGTCAATGCCGACGATTTTGGACATGCTGGGGGAGCTGTTTTTAGACACAGATCGAGCACAGTCTATTTGATTCACCTAAAAGAATCAAATAGACTATGAAAGTGAAAAGAACGGCTAACAGGAATGGTGTCCCACATAGACCTCAAAATTAAGGTCGTATAACATAGCCGGCGGGGCCCTGGATGACGCTCCGCGAGGCGGCTTTGCGGGGGTTGCAAGAATGCCTCCCAGCCCCGAAAAACCTTCCCACCAGCCCCACAACTCCAAAGAAAAGACTTGCCATGCACGCGGTCGCCCAAAATTTGATTTCGATGCCTGCATCCACGCTCTCAACACTCGTGACCGACGCCTCTTTTGAACCCCTCACCGGCCTCGTCGCCGCGAGCCCCAACACGCGCCCCTGCCCAGAATTCTCCGACCAAGCCTGGCTGCGACTGGGGCTCCAGCGCGT
>JAYTIO010000734.1:0-2309 GCA_043731805.1 Pedosphaera sp.
CCCACATTCCCGGCATCCAAGTCATCGGCCAGATTGACCTCGGCGAGCAGCTCGGCCCGTTGCTCGACAAGGCCGATGCCGTCATTGATTTCAGCTTCCACGAAGCCACGCTGCCCTTCGCGCACCTGTGCGTTCAGCATGGGAAGGCGCTCATCGTCGGCACCACCGGCCACGCGGAGGCGGAGAAGACCGAACTGCGCGCCTGCGCCGCGAAGATTCCGATGGTCTGGGCTTCGAACTACTCCACCGGCGTCAACACGCTCTTCTGGCTCACGCGCAAGGCGGCGGAAATCCTCGGCCCGGGCTTCGACCTCGAAGTCGTCGAGATGCACCACCGGATGAAGAAGGACGCGCCCAGCGGCACGGCCACGACGCTGCTCGAAATCCTCGGCGACGTGCGGAAGGTCCAGCTCGCGGACGCTCTCCGTCACGGGCGCAAGGGCATCACCGGCGAGCGCACCAGCCACGAGATCGGCATCCACGCCTTGCGCGGCGGCGACGTGGTGGGGGATCACACGGTCATCTTCGCCGCGAACGGCGAGCGGGTGGAGCTTACGCACAAGGCCAGCAGCCGCGAGACCTTCGCCAACGGCGCGCTGCGGGCGGCGCAGTGGGCCGTGCAACAGCAGCCCGGGCTCTACGACATGCAGGATGTGCTGGGGTTGAAGTGAGTGCGGAATGCGGAATGCGGAATGCGGAAGCGGTGGCGTTCGTGGCTCTCGGTGGGAATCTCGGCGACGCACGGGCCACCGTCCGAGACGCCATCGGTCGGCTCGCCGCTCTCGCTCGGGAACCCCTCCTCTGCTCCTCCCCGTGGCGGAGCACGCCGGTGGATTGCCCGCCCGGCTCACCCGACTTCATCAACGCGGTCGTCGCGTTCACTCCCCTGCCCCGCTTCACGCCGGAGACTTTGCTCGCGGAGTTGCAGGCGTTGGAACGGGAGTTGGGTCGTCGGCCCAAGCTCGTCTTGAACGAGGCGCGTCCGCTGGACTTGGACCTCATCGCGTGGGGTAGCGAAGTGCGGGACACCCCGACGCTTACGCTCCCGCATCCACGCGCGCACGTGAGACGATTCGTGCTGCTGCCGCTGAGCGAGTTGGCCCCGGAGCTGGTGCTGCCCGGGCAGACGCGGACGGTGGCGGAGTTGCTCGCGGGCTTGCAGTCGGAGGAAGTGCTGGAACGCGTCCGATAGCCACCGGGGCGCTACTGACCCGCTCGCGGTTTCGCGGCGCGCCAGTAATCGGGAAGGTTGGGCTTGGTCTCGACGAGGATTTCGAGGATGGCCTGGCGCGACTCGGTGGAGAGCTTGGCGAACTCGGACGAAGCATCCTTGCCGGTGAGAATCTCGTGCAAGCGCTGGAGCACGTGCTCGCGCATCGGCTTGGGCAGCCGGTCGAAGGCCTCGGAGTAAATCAGGAAGCTGCATGGGTATTTGAACAGGCGCGACTCCAGATCGAACTGGCGGAACGAGCGGCCCTGGCGGTCCTTGGGGCCGAGCGTGGCGAAGTGCTCGGCGTAACCGGACGTGCCCTTGACCTTGGCCTTGAGCGGCGTCTCCTCCGTGAACAGGAGGTATTTCAGAAACCCCTCGGCGATGCTGCGGAGGTAGCGGATGTGCTGGTAGCGGGCGAGGGCCAGCTGGGTCTCGTAGTGGAGGCGCGCGAGGTAGTTGTGCATGTGCGCCTCGTGCTCCAGCACCAGCAGCGCGACGAGGTCGCTGTGCGGGGTGGCGTAATCGGTGAGGTCCACAAGCTTCTTGAGGCTGGTGAGGTTGCCGAGGTAGTTGGGCCTCTCCTCGGCTTGGTGGAAGGCCGCCTGGCCGAAGAGATTGCCGCGATGCGTCACCTTGCCGTGCGTGCCGGTGACATACCAGCCGCCCCAACGGTCTTCGAGCGGCGTGCGGTGGTTCACCTCGGAAACACCCGTGCTGAGGTCCATGATGCCCTGTTCGTCGGTCTTGAAGGAACGGATCAGATGGCCGGGGACACCCATGGTCTTGGCCGACGCGTGGCATTCGAGGCACTGGTTGTTGCGGACAAACTTGGGCTGGTCCGTCGCAGTCTGCTCCAGCGTGTAGAAGACGCCGCCGAGCTTCGCGTCCACCTCGCTGAACTCCATCACCGGCGCGCCGGGGATCCAGCCGACATACACCTCGTCGTTGAAGTAGAGCGCGCGCGGGTGCTGTGGCGCGATGCGCTCGCGCTGGAGCGAGGTCTTCGAGAAAACCAGCGTTTGGGATTTTGGCGAGATGCCCAGCGCGGCCAGCAGCGAGTCGCGCCAGCCGGTCGCGGGGTCGAACTTCAGCTTCA
>JAYTIO010000735.1:0-4292 GCA_043731805.1 Pedosphaera sp.
TGCCCTTCGGCGTCGCGATGGCCGATGGCCGGATGCGCTGGGAGTTGGATTTCGCGAACGTGAAGAGTGCCGACCTCCCGCCCGACGCCATCAAGGGAATGAAGGACATGGGCTTGGACCGGATGTTCTTCCTCTATCTGCCTGGCAAGCCGCTCACGCTCGCGTTCCCCGGCATGAAGGCTTACGTGGAGTTGGCCGCGCCCAAGGCCGAGGGCGTGCAGCAGCAGGCGCAGGAGAAAATCGGGCGGCTCGAGAAGAAGGAGCTGGGCCGCGAGACCATCGTCGGCCAGCCCACGGTGAAATACTCGGTGAAAGTCCCCGGCGACGACGGCACGGCGACGGTCTGGCAGGCCACGAACTTGCAGAACCTCCCGGTCAAAATCCTCATCACCAAGGCCCAGCAGACCTACCAGCTTCAGTTGAGCAACATCAAGCTTGGCCAGCCGGACGCGGCTTACTTCACGGTGCCCGCTGGCTTTGCCAAGCAGGCGGACGTGAGCGCGGTCATGCAGGCGGCGGCGATGAAGGCGTTCAGCGCCGGCGTGGGCGGGGTGAAGTGAGGTTGGGGGGACGAGTGGAAGAGTTAAAGGGTTGAAGCGTTAAAGAGGCGCAGCGCGGTTCCGCTTCAACCCATCAACCCTTCCACTTTTCAACACTTCACCGCTTCAACCTCCTTGGCCCCAAACAGAAGAAGCGGGCAGCGATTGCTCGCCACCCGCTTCCAACCCCAACAACCAAACCAACTTCGTCTTAGCTGACGCCCGCCTCCGAACCCGCTTCAAATTTTTCCCGGTGCGCGACGGTATTTCTGTTCCGCCCCCAGGGTGCTCCGAGATTGCAGTGTCCAAATCCGGAGAAAACTGTTCTCTTCAACCCATGCGTATCCGCAATCTCAACCCCGCCGCCGACATTGGTGCCAGCGCGTGGTGGCTCGAACTCGATGGCCACCGCCTGCTCATGGACGCCGGCATCCACCCTAAGCACGAAGGCCGCGAAGGCCTGCCGTTGCTCGATCTCATCAAGGACACCGAGCTGGACGCCATCGCCCTCACGCACTGCCACCACGACCACGTCGGGAGCTTGCCCGTCGCGGTGCGGCACCACCGGCGGGCCCATGTCCTGATGACGGAGTTGAGCTACTTCCTCGTCGAGCGCGTGCTCCACAACTCGGTGAACGTGATGAAACGCCAGGCCGAGGAATCCGGCATCCGCGACTATCCGCTCTACACGCACGATGAGCTGGATGAAATCGCGCCCCTCTTCCAAGGCTACAAATACAACCGCGAGATCCCGTGGGCCTTCCAGAAGTCGCGGTCCGGCGCTGCCTCGCCGACCTTGGAGTTTTTCGACGCCGGGCACGCGCTCGGCTCCGCCGGCATCCTCGTGCGCGGCCAGCGGGAGACGCTCTTCTACACGGGCGACGTTTGCTTCCACGACCAGACCCTCCTCAAGGGCGCGCGCTTCGAGGACGTGAAGGCCGACGTGCTCATCATGGAAACCACGCGCGGCAACCGCGCCGTGCCGCCCACCTTCAGCCGCGAGGCCGAGCTGGCGCGGCTCATCGAGGCCATCCGCGAGACGCTCAAGCGCAAGGGCAGCGTGCTCATCCCGACCTTCGCGCTGGGGCGCACCCAAGAAATCCTCGCCGCCCTCGCCCTCGCGACCAAAGCCGGGAAGCTCAAGCACCAACCCATCTACATCGGCGGCCTCGGGCGCGTCTTCACGGAGATTTACGACTTGGAAGCTCACCGCGCCAACCGGCTGCACACCAATCTTCAACTGAACGAGGCGTTAAACCTCATCGTGCTGGAGAAAGGCCAGGCGGAGAAAATGAAGCTCACCGGCGGCCGCATCTTCGTCATCACCGCCGGCATGATGAGCGAGCACACCGCCGCCCACGACCTCGCCGCGCGCATGATGGGGGACGAGCGCCACGGCATCTTCTTCGTCGGCTACGCGGACCCCGAGACGCCCGGCGGTCATCTCAAGGCCAGCCAGCCCGGCGAGCCGTTCCTCTTCAGCCCCAGCGCCGGCCAGTTGACCCGCAAGTGCGAGTTGAAAGACTTCGACCTCTCCGCCCACGCGAACCGTGGCGAGCTGCTTGACTTCGTCGGCCAAGTCGCGCCCCGCACCGTCCTCCTCGGCCACGGCGACGCCGACGCGCGCGGCTGGTTCGCCGAGCAAATCGCGGCCCGCCATCCTAAAATCCGGGTGATCCAGCCCCAGCCCGGTGAGTTGGTCGAAGCATGACCGCGCCGCAAAAGCGCGCTCGACACGTGCGCTTTCACCGTGCGACAAAATGACCAGCACATGGCCGCCCTGACTCCCAGCGAAGAAGCCCAGTTGCAGCAGACGATTGAGATGTTCCGGGTGATCACTCAGTCGCAGCCGCTCGACTATCAATCGCTGGAAATCCTCAAGGAAGCCTACATGAAGCTGGGGATGCAGAAGGACGTGGTGGACACGTCCAAGCGCATCGCCGAAGCCTACGTTCAGCTCGGCCAGCTCAGCTCCGCCATCATGGAGTATGAGACCATTCTCCAGCGCTTCCCCGACGACCCCGACGTGCGCAAGGCGCTGGCGGAGATCGAGGCCAAGACCAACAGCTTCGCCGGCCGCAGCGCCGAACCCGCCGCCCAGCCCAACGCCCTCGCCACCGAACCCGGCAAACTCAAGCTCGGCGGCCTCGGCACCAAGACCGTCGCCGAGCAGGACGACGGCAAGGCCGCCATGCAGCGCCTCTTCGTGGACAGCAAGCTCGTCAACGCCCAGGACTTCAGCCGCCTCTGGGTCACCCCCGGCCCGGAGCTGCCCACGCAGGTCACCGAGCCGTTCCTCCAGATCATGGCGGACAAAGGCGTCCTCGGCCTCGACAAGTCCCTCAAGCTCGTCATCGAGCGCGCCCGCATCGGCTACCTGCCCCTGGACCGCTACGACCTCGACAACGAGCTGGGCAAGAGCTTCCCCCGCGCCCTCTGCCTCAAGTGGGCCATCCTGCCCTTCGACCGCATGAGCAAGTCCGTGCTCGTCGCCACCGCCAACCCCTTCAACAAGCAGGCCGCCGCCGAGCTCCAGGCCGCCACCCCGAACCGGCTCATCTGGTATATGACCTCGCCCCCCGACCTGGTGAAGGCCTTGAAGAAAATCTTCCGCTAACCGCCCGTGAGCAGCCCCTCCCCCGTCAAATCCTTCGGTGAACGCATTGCCGATGCGCTCGTCGAGGACCACCTCCTGACCGCCCAGCAGGTCGAGGAGCTCGTCGCCCTCCAAAAGAAGGAAGGCACCCGCCTCCTCAAGCTCCTCCTCGACAAGGCCTACGTCAGCGACGCCGACATGGTCGTCGCCATGGGCCGCGTCCTCAACACCCCGCCCGTCAACCTCGCCCGCATCAGCATCCTCCCCGAGGTCGCCGCCCTCGTCCCCCGCGAGGTCGCCCTCAACTACAAAGTCCTCCCCGTCGCCCGCCTCGAGACCAAGCTCTTCCTGGCGATGGCCGACCCGCTCAACGTCCTCGCCCTCGACGACGTCAAGCGCATCACCAAGCTCGACGTCACGCCCATGATCGCCTCCGAGAAGGCGATCCTCGACAAGATCAACAACCTCGAGACCTCCAAGGGCGGCGGCATGGCGGAGATCATCAAGAAGTCGGCCGAGATGGACGCCGACGCCGAGGGGGCCGAACTCGTCGCCGAGGTCTCCGACGACGCCAGCGTGGACGCCCTCGCCGCCGCCGGCGAGGAAGCCCCCGTCATCAAGCTCGCCAACCTCATCCTCGTCCAGGCCATCCGCGACCGCGCCTCCGACATCCACATCGAGCCCTTCGAGAAATCCGTCCGCCTCCGCTACCGCGTGGACGGCGCGCTGATTGACATGCCCCCGCCGCCGAAGTCCCTGCAACTGGCCCTGACCTCGCGCATCAAGATCATGTCGAACCTCGACATCGCCGAGCGTCGCCTCCCGCAGGACGGGCGCATGCGGATGCGCGTCTCGGGCAAGGACATTGACCTCCGCGTCTCCCTGCTCCCCGTCGTCCACGGCGAGAAGGTCGTCCTGCGCATCCTGGACAAGTCCAACCTCACCGCCAGCATTGACAAGCTCGGCCTCGACCCCGACACCTTCAAGCGCTTCAAGTCCGCCGTGGACGCGCCGCACGGCCTCATCCTCGTCACCGGCCCCACCGGCTCCGGCAAGACCACCACCCTCTACTCCGCCCTCAACGAGCTTAACAACCCCGACTACAACATCGTCACCGTCGAAGACCCCGTCGAGTTCCAGATCCCCGGCATCAACCA
>JAYTIO010000736.1:0-3166 GCA_043731805.1 Pedosphaera sp.
GCTGGGTGTGGATTTCCTCTCGCTCTCCGCGCACAAGCTGCACGCGCCCAAAGGCGTCGGGCTGCTCTACTGCCGTTACACCGCGCCGTATCATGGCTACCTCCTCGGCGGCGGGCAGGAGAAAGGCCGGCGCGGTGGCACGGAGAACGTGCCTTACATCGTCGGCTTCGGGCGGGCCGCCGAACTGGCGCTGGCTTCGATTGAGGATGAAAACGCGCGCATCCGCGCGCTGCGCGACCGGCTGGAGCAGACAATTCTCGCGACCATTCCCGATACCAGCCGCAACGGCAGCCGCGACGCGCGCCTGCCCAACACCAGCAACCTCACCTTCGGCGGCTGCGAGGCGGAGGGTCTGCTGCTGCTACTGGACCGCGAGGGTATCTGCGTCTCCAGCGGTTCCGCCTGCACCACCGGCTCGCTCACGCCCAGCCATGTGCTGACCGCAATGGGCCTCACTCCCGCGCGCGCGAAGGGTTCCGTGCGCTTCAGCCTGGGCATCTACAACACCGCCGAGGACGTGGACTACCTGCTGGCGAAGCTGCCGCCCATCATCGCAAAGTTGCGCGGGGCGACGGCGTAAGCTCCGCCGGTCGGTTGAAGGGAACCGATTTACCGCCCAAGCAAGAGCTTGCCGTTGGAACCGGTGAGCGTTTAGTTTCGCCGCCGTTGCCGCCCCGAGCGGCACGACCGATCGAGCGGACAAGCAGCACAACGACCTTTCAATAGCAACCGGCAAGCACATGCGAGTCATCTACAGTTATCAGGGCAAGGAAGAGGTCCGCACCTTCGACCGCGGCGAGGTGCTCATCGGGCGTCTCAGCCCGTTGAGCGCACCGGACCTCGACTTCGGGGCCGACCCGACGGTGTCGCGCAAGCACTGCCGCATCAAGGTCAACGGCGGCGAGGTCTGGCTCGAAGATCTGCGCAGCACCAACGGCACGGTGGTCGACGGCGAATACATCGAGAGCGCGCCCGTCACCCCGCAGAGCGTCATCCGCACCGGCGAGACCAGCCTGCGCATCGAATTCACCCCGCCGCCAACGACCCCGGCTGCGGCTGCGACCCGGGTGACCCTGCCCAAGCCCGTTCAGCCCAAGCCGCCCGCCGCCCCGGACAGCGGCATGATGATCCCGTCGGTCAACACGATGGCTCCCCCCGCCGCGGCCCCCGCCCCCAGCCCCGCGCCGCCCAGCATTCTGCCGCCCAAGCCCGGAGCCGGTATCCTGCCGACAGGAATCCCGCTGGTGGCCAAGCCCGTCGCCCCGGCTGCGCCCGTGCCGGCGCCCGTCAGTGAAGCGCCCAAGGCCGCTGTGGTGGCGAAACCTGTCGCCCCCGCGCCCATCGAGGCTCCCGCGCCGGCCCCGGCCGCCGTCGCTCCGGTCCCCACGCCAGATGCCCCGGCCCCGGCCCCCGTGGCCATCCAGGTGGTCGCCGAGACTTCGGCCGACGGCGACTTCAAACACCGCCTCGCCCGCCTCTACCAAGTGCCGCTGACCTTCACGCCGGATATGCGGATGCCGGACATGCTCCTGGCCATCCTCACGCGCGTCCTCACGCTCATCCCCGGCGCGAAGCGCGGCGCGCTCATGCTCCACGATCCCGCCACGGGCCGCGTGCAGGTCGGCGCGAGCATCCCGCAGGGCGAGGTCATCGTCAGCGAATCACTCGCGCGCCGCGTCATGGAAGAAGCCCACGGCTTCATCCTCCAGCGCAGCAACGAGGCCAGCGCGCTGGACACCAAGCTCGTCACCGTCGAGACCGGGATGTATGCGCCGCTCCTGCTCAAGGAGAAGCCCCTCGGCGCGATCTACCTCGACGACCCGCAGCGCAGCGAACCGTTCAGCGAGGACGATATGCAGTTCCTGCTCGCCGTCGCGCACTACATCGCCGTCATCATTTACAACCAGGACTTGCAGGCGAAGCTCGCGCACAACGCCTCCCTGCTGGACCGCATCACCACGAAGTTCCCGCCGCGCGTGCAGGAACGCCTTCTGGAAAACCTCCGGCTCGAACGCCTCCAACCCGGCGCCGCGAAGTCCGACCTGCCCGTGCTCTTCGCCGATCTGCGCGGCTTCGGGGCCGTCTCCGGGATGCCTTCCACCGACGCCGCCGCGTGGTTGCGCGACTACCTCGGGGCGGCGCTCGACGCCGTCTTCCGCTACGACGGCACGCTGGTCAAATCCGGTGGTGAGGAAATCATCGCCGTCTTCGGCTCCCCGGAGCCGGACTTGCAGCAGAACGAGAAGGCCGTCTGCGCGGCGCTCGCGATGGAGCAGGCGGTGAAGGAAATCAACGCCAAGCGGCTGGCCCAAAACGCCCCGCACTGCGAACTCGCCGTGGGCGTCCACATCGGCGAAGTGGTGCATGGGTTCATCGGCACCGGCGAGCGGATGGAATTCGTTGCGCTCGGCGCGGGCGTCACGCGGGCCGCGCAGTATTGCAAGGGTGCGCAGGACGGCGAGGTGCTCATCGGCCCTGAAGTCTATCAGAAGGTCTTCAAGATCATCGAAGCCGACCGCGCCACCGTCTCCCACAAGGAACACGGCGAGTTCCACTGCTACCGCGTCAAGTCGCTCAAGGGCGGCAAGCCCGCCTGAGCGGCCGGCCGGGGTTCAGCCCAGCACGAAGTCCGTCTCCCACAGCTCGTAGTGGGTCGCCTGCATCCCGAGGCGGGCATAGACCGCCTTCGCCTTCGTGTTGTGGGCGTCCACGTAGAGGCGCAGGCCGCAGACGTCCCACCGCTTCCGGGCGAGCCGCTCGATGTGCGCGTGCAGCGCCTTGAACACGCCGTGGCCCCGATGCTCGGGCGCGACGAACACGCTTTGAATCCACCAGAAGTTTCCGTTCCGCCAGTCGCTCCATTCGTAGGTGAGAAGGAGTTGGCCGATGACTTCGCCGCCGGCCTCCGCAACGAAGTAAGCACCCTTCGCCGGGTCCGCCAGCAGCGCCCGCACGCCGCGCAGCACGCGCGGAGGACTGAGTTTGCGGCCCTCCGTCTCCCAGGCCATCTCCCGGTTGAACCGGGCGATGAGGACGGCGTCGGTCACCCGCGCGTCACGGATGCGGAACGTCGAAACCCCGCGCCGGCGGCTTCCAGCCGCCGTCGGTGGGGTTGGGATCAACGGGGCGGCTTCGCGCGCACCACCCGCAACGCGGCGGCTGGAAG
>JAYTIO010000737.1:0-3048 GCA_043731805.1 Pedosphaera sp.
GATAAACTCCCGATGCAAGTCACCAGCCTCCTCAGCCAGCAGGAACACAACCACACCGACGGCGAGCGATGCTCCACGTGCGGGACCGACCACGAGCACGCCACGCAGCAGCTCGGCGTCACGCTCTTCGGCCTCATCCTCGTCATCAACTCGTTCATCATCGAGTGGTTCATGGCCAACGGGAAGACCGCCGCCGACCTCAGCGCCGGCCTCGGAGCCATCGTGCTGGGCTGGCCCATTGTCGTCGTGGCGGTGAAGGACTTGAAGCGCGGCAACCTGACCACGAACGAACTCGTCGCCCTCGCCGTTCTCGCGTCCTTCGCCAGTGGCCACTATCAGGAAGCCGGCGTCGTGAGCTTCTTCATGTTGCTCGGCCAGATTATCGAGAGCCGCACCGCCGAGGGCGCGCGCCTCTCCATTGAGTCGCTCATCAAGCTCACACCCACCAAGGCCCGGCGCATCGTCAGCGGCAAGGAAGAGGAAGTCGCCGTCCACGAGCTTGCCAATGGCGATGTCATCCGCGTCCGCCCCGGCGACAACGTGGCTGCCGACGGCCAAATCCTTTCCGGCGAAGGCTCCATCAATCAGGCGAACATCACCGGCGAATCGCTCCCGGTGGACAAGAAGCCCGGCGACCAGACGTTCGCGGGCACCATCAACCTCACCGGTGTCCTCGAAATCAAAGTCACCCGCGCCGGCACCGACTCCACGCTCAACCGCGTGCGCGAACTCATCTTGGCCGCTGAGAAGACGAAGCTGCCCATCATGCGCATCGTGGACCAATACATGAGCTTTTACACGCCGCTCGTGCTGGTCATCGGCGCGCTCGTGTGGGCGTTCACCGGCGAGTTGAGCCGCGTCATCGCCGTCTTCATCGTCGCCTGCCCGTGCGCCTTCGTGCTCGCCACGCCCACCGCGATGGTCGCCGCCCTCTCCGCCGCCGCACGTCTCGGCATCCTCATCAAGAACGTCGCCGACATCGAGCTGGCCGCGAAAATCAACGCCTTCGTCTTTGACAAGACCGGCACGTTGACCACCGGCAAACTCGCCGTGAGCCGCCTTGCGCCCGCGAGCGGCACGGCCCCTGCCGAGTTGCTCCGCATCGCCGCGAGCGCCGAGCAGTTCAGCAATCACCCGACGGCCAAGGCACTCACCGCGCTCGCGCTGGAAGCGGGCGTTCCGCTGAGTGACCCGAAGAACTTCGCCGAGACCGCCGGTCGCGGCGTGAAGGCGAACGTGGACGGCACCGTGGTCCTCGTGGGCCGCGCGCAATGGCTCAAGGACAACGGCGTGACCGGTGACTTCCTCCAGACCGTGGACGTGAACGAGACCGAGGGCTACAGCCTGCTCTTCATCGCCCGCAACGGCGCGTGCATCGGCTGGGTCGGCTTGCAGGACGAGACCCGCCACGAGGCGAAGGAGGCGTTGCTCGACTTGAAGGACACCGGCGTCCGCCGCGTGGCGATGGTCTCCGGCGACCGTCAGCCCGTCGCCGCCCGCGTGGCGAAGGAAATTGGCATCGAGGAAGTCGCCGCCGAGTGTCTACCGCAAAACAAGGTTGAGTATGTGAAGGCCCTGCGCGCCAAAGGCTACCGCGTCGCCGTGGTCGGTGACGGCGTGAACGACGCGCCCGCGCTGGCCGCCGGCGACCTCGGCATCGCGATGGGCGCGGCCGGCAGCGAGGTGGCCATCCACAGCGCGACCATCGCGCTGATGAACAGCGACCTGCGCCGCCTGCCATTCCTCATCCGCCTCTCGCGCATGACCCGCAGCGTCATCAACCAGAACTTCCTCTTCGGCATCCTCTTCGTCATCGGCGGACTGGTGCTCGCGTCCTTGAGCTACATCAACCCCATCGTGGCGGCGCTGATGCACGTGGCCGGCTCGCTCATCGTCGTCTTCAACAGCGCCCGCCTCGTGCGCCAGGGCGAGGAACTCGAACCCTTCCAGGCCGGAGCTCCGGCAAACCCGCCGGCCGCCGGTGGCGCGAGCAAGCATGAGGCTGCGGGGCAGTTGCAGCCGAAGCTGGCGTGAGGCTCCGTGATGGAGTAGCAATGCCCCATGAACGCAACCGAAATCATCGCTGAAATCCAGCGCCTGCCCCAGCAGGAGCAGGAAGTTGTTTGCGAGTTTGTCCAGCAGCGGAGGGCCGCCAAACCTGCCAAGCCAACCGTTCGCTACGCGGACGACGCGACTTTCGACCAGGCGCTCGACCGCGTCCTCACCAACAACGCCGAACTCTTTCGGAAGCTGGCGCAGTGAACGATGAATCGCCTCTCTTCCTCACTTGGTCACAAATTGGGCGGCTTCACACCGAATCGCTTGCTCGATTCGGTGGCAGTGCGGGGTTGCGGGATGAAGGTTTGCTGGAGTCGGCCTTGGCTGCCGCACAGAACACCTGGCTCTACGGTGGCGGCAACGGCTTTGACATCGCGGCGAGCTACGCCTTCCACGTCGCCCAAGCACAGGCGTTCGTGGACGGCAACAAGCGCACTGGCGCGGGTGCGGCGCTCCTCTTTCTGGACCTCAACGGCTGGCCGGGAATCGTGGACGACGGCTCGCTCTACGACGCCATGATTGCCATCGCCGAGAAGCGCATGGACAAACGGGGACTGGCGGAAGTGCTGGGCCGGTTGTGTGACCGGGTCGGCCAATGAACCAGCAACACACTGAGGCCAAAGCTGTGACGACTATCGCTGCTCCCCCCCGTCCCCGTGTGGCTCGTAGTCGCAAGGTCGTCGCCATCGAGTCGGCGAGCTACGTCGCTCAGTATCGCCTGCGGCTGCGCTTCGATGACGGGACTGAAAACCTAGTGGACTTCGCGCCGTTCCTGAGTGCCTCGGCGCATCCCTCCATCCGCGCGTATCTCGACAAGGCGCGGTTCAAGCAGTTCACCATGGAGGACGGGTTTCTCCATTGGCACGATTTCGAGTTGGTATTTCCCATGATGGACCTCTACGAGGGAACCGTCCGCTGACTGAATTACGGAAGGCCACCATGACCGCTCTCGACACCCTCCAACCCGACTCCGCCGCGCGCACCACCAAC
>JAYTIO010000738.1:0-12373 GCA_043731805.1 Pedosphaera sp.
CCGCGCTCCCAATCAATTGGCCTTCTTGGTCTTGGGTTGCGCCTTGCTCTGCGCCTGTTGGTATTGCTGCGTCTCGGTGGCCACCTTCTTTTGAGCGGCGGTCACGTCCTTCTTCTGCTTGTCCACCTCGGCGCGGGCGGGCTTCACCTTGTCGGCGGTGTCGCGCTCGGCCTGCTGGGCGGCCTTCACGTCGCTGTCGTCCTCGGTGGCCTTCTGCGCCTGAGCTTGGATGGTGGCGGCTTGTTTGCCGGCCTCGCCGACCTTGAGCCGCAACTGCTGGAGGTTCCCATCTGCTTCGATGCGCTCGCGCTCCAACTCGACGGGGCGGCGGAGGGTCTTGGAGAGTTCGGAGGTGAGTTGCTTTTTTTCCTCGTCGGAGAGTTTGGCGTCGTCCCGGGCGGCTTGCAGGCGGGCGCTGGCTTTCTCGGCTTCGGCGGCGGCGGCCTGGTGGTCGGCCTGCGAGCGGATCTCCTTGGACAAAGCGGTCTGGGCCGCAGTGAGGGCGCGTTGGGCGGCCGCGTGCTCGGCCAGGGCGGTGGGGAGCCCAAGTTTCTTCCCGTGCTCGGCAAACGCGGCTTGCCGAGCCTTCTGAATCTTGCCGGCGGCGGCCTGGTGGGCGGCCTCGGCCTTCTCCACATCCTTCTCGGCCTTGCTCAAGTCCGTCTGGGCTTCCTTGAGTTTCGCCTGAGCGGCGTCGAGTTCCTGTTTGGCCTGCTGGGGGGTCTGCGCTTTGGCGTTCTTCGGATTCGTCGCTGCGGCGAATAAGGAGACCTGAGCCAAGGCCAACACGGTGAGGAGGCTAATCAAACGGCGCATCATGGCCGAATGGACGAGGGCCGGCGGCGGCGAGTTACAAAGGTAGCCGCCGAGGTAAGGCGCGGATTCCTCGACGCTCCGAGCGGCGACGCGTTAACCCAACAGCTTGCAAACCTTGAAGCCCTTCCGCAGCGAAGCCCACGGCTCCCGGGTGGAAACGTCAATCGGGTCGGGGTCGCCAGCGGTCTCGGCGGGGAGCTTGGCCGGCGAGAGGATGGCGAGGAAGACCAACGGCTCCTGATGCGGGTTGTAGGTGGCGTGGATGGTGCCGGGCGGAATGTGCGCCAGCTCCCCTGCGCTCAGGATGCGGTGCTCGTGTCCAACCCATTGCTCCGCGCGACCGTAGAGGACGTAGATGATTTCCTCGCGGTGGGGGTGGTAGTGGAAGGGGTGGCAGTGCTGCGGGTCCATGTTCGCGCGGACGAGCAGGAGCTTCTCGGCGGCGACGAGGTCCGGGCGGCAGAGCCACTCGTTGTTGGTCCAGGCGTTGGTCGCGCGGAGGGCATCCGCGATTTGCACGAAGTGGCGGGCTGAGGGGTTCATGGGAGCGTCCGTTTGCTGCGCCCAAGGACCCGTCGCACGGGGTAATAATCGCCTTCGTCGGGCCACTGAAACCGGGCGAGATGTTGCAGCAACCACCAACGCTCGTTGGAACATGGCGAAGTCTGAATTCGCTCGAACAAAGCTCGCCGCTCAGGAGCGCTCAGGGTGGGTTGGTTCATGGCCATAGCGTTAGCGGCTGCCCCTGTCCCGGTCAACTTCGCAGCACCACTTTGCCGCACCGCCTCAGCGCGGAAGCTGGTTCAACGTGTAGTAAGCCGCGTCGTGCAAGAGCAGGGCGCCCTTCGCCGACTTCACGCCGGCGGCGTGCAACTCGTGGACGTGGCCTTCCACCAGACCTTCGACCTTCAGCCGCACGCTGCGGCCGTCGCTCGCGACCTTGGCGGAGACGACCTTCGGCGTGCCCTTGTCCACCTCGGGACTGCCGTAGGTGCTTTGGTAGATGTAGATGTAATCCTCCATCGTGTAGCTCGCCGCGTCGCCGGCGGCTGTCACGTCCACCGGCTCGGTGAAGGTCAGCTCGAAACCATCGGGCCGCGCCCGCAGCTCGTGGATTTCAAAGGGCGTCTTGCCGGTCCAGTTCAGCCGCTCCAGCGCGAAGGGCTGGCCACCGCGCGCGCCCCAGCCGCGGGCCGTGCCGAACACAAACAGCGAGGCGTCGCTGGCGAACTCCAGCCCGAGCGAGCCGGAGCCGAAGCCGGCTTTGAAAGGAAAGCACGCGCCCTGATAATTTTTCCCATCGGGTGTCTTCTCCAGGAAGACGCGCATCACCGTGGAGTGCGACTGGTCGCTGACGAAGAGCTGCTCCTTGAACGGCCCGAACTTGCCGCCGCTCACATCGCACGCGATGCCCGCCGCGCTTTGGCCCATCTTCGGATAGGGAAAGTAAACCGCCGGCGGGAGCAGTTCGGGAATGCGTTTGGCCTCGTCGTGGAGGCGGCTACCGCTCTTTGGCTCCGCAGGCTTCTGCAAGCCCGTCTTGGCAATGGCCGCTTTCGTCGCTGGCTCATCGAACCATCGGTTGCCGCCGGGATGGCCGATGAACGCGCCCGGTTTGAGCCAGTGCAGCTTGCACGCGCCGTTCCACGGGCCTTGGTTGTCGGTGTAGAAGACTTCGCCCAGCGCGTTGAAGCCGATGCCGCCGGGCGAGCGGATGCCGGAGTTGGCGGGCGTCACCTTGCCGTCCGCCGAGACGCGCACGCACCAGCCGCGATAGGGGTTGCTGCTGTTGAACGAGCCGGTGAGGCAGAGCACCACCCAGATGTCGCCGTTGCGGTCAAACTTCGAGCCGAAGGCATACTCGTGGTAGTCGCCGTTGATGCCCCACATGTCGGTGACGGTTTCGACAACGTCGGCGCGGCCGTCGCCGTTGGTGTCCTTGAGCTTGGAAATTTCCCCGCGCTGGGTGGCGTATATCCAGCCGTCGCGCGTGGCGAGGCCGAGGACTTCGTGCAGGCCGCTGGCGAAGAGCTTCCACTTGGGCTGCGGCGCGGGGCCGTGGACGCCCTCGGCAATCCAGATGTCTCCGATGCGCGTGGCACAGGCGAGCTTGTCCGGCCCGAGGAAGATCAGCGCGCCGGCCTCGAACTGCACGCCGGGCGGGGTGGGCAGCGTGACAGCTTGGTAGAACTCAGCCTCCCGCTCGGCGGCTCCGGGGGGCGGGCCTTTCTTCTCAGCGGCGGAGAGAGTCAGCAGGGAGAGGAGCAGCACGGGGAGGAGGGATGTGGGATTCATGTCAGGAAAGTGGGGGCAGAAAGATGGAAAGGAAACTTGGCTGGGAAACTACTTGGTGAGGGTGATGTGGGACGCGTCCCGGTGGTTAAGGTTGAGCCATTGGATGGCGCGCAGCGGCGTGAGGGCGAGGAAGCGGCGCAACTGGGCTTCGGCACGGCCGAGGTGGTCGGTGTGGGCGGTGATGCGGAAGGCAACGTCGGCGGCGAGCAGGTGACAGCGTTGCGTGCCTAGCTCGAGGCCTGCCCGCGTGAGCGGAACGCGGGCCACGACGCGGGCCTCGCCGCCACAGAAGTGAGTGAGCGCCTCCTCGTAGAGCGCGAGGTCGAGGAACGCGCCCCAGTCGGCCAGCAACGCTGCGAAGCGGTTGCGCAGTTCGTCACAGGCGGGGGACAGCGGCTGCCAGCGGGCGACATTGAAGGTGACTTGGCGGCGGGCGGCCTGGGTGAGCGTGGTGTTCGCGAACCTCGATTCCACCAAGGCGGGCCGGAGGTTCACCAGCTTGCCGACGTTCAGGCCGAGCAGCATGACGCAGTTGAGAATCTGCATGGTGTGCTCACCAAGCAGCGCGGCGGCGGTCTTCAGTTCGTAGCGCGCGGCGTCACCGACCACGAGGTCGAGATAGTAGGTCTTGCGGAAGGTGTCGTGCGTGGCCGTCAGCGGCACTTCCGTCCGCACGACTCCCAGTCCGCCGGCGGCCAGCCGAGCCTTCAGGTAGTTCTGGTAGATGACCTCGTCGCACAGCCGGCCCAGTTCGTTGTGACACGCGAAGACGTGCTGCATCACCTGATAGTCGAACTGGCGATACTCCTCTCGCGAGAGGTGTTTGAACTGGATTGGGCAGGAGATGGGCATGGGAGGGAGTCAGGAACATGGGGGCAGAAAAATGGGGCCTGAGAGATTGGCGGAAGCCCCATTCTTGGTGTCAGTGCGTTTCATCTTCCTGACCCCATTTTTCTGTCTTTGTCTTCCTGCGTTCACCAAGCGAGTTCCTCCACCAGCTTTGCTTCACCGTTCTTGAACTCCACGGCCACGAGCAGTTCCTGCTTCCCGCCGCTCTCGCGAATGAAGGTCTGACCGCCGCTCAGTTTCACGCGGACCTTGCCGTCCACGAGGAAGGTTCCGTTCCCCTTGTCCTCTATCTTCGCGCCCACGGCGGCGCGGAACTGCAGGCCCGCCATCGCCTTGGTCGCGCGCAGCGTGAGGGTGCGGCGCAGGCCGGTGTCAGCTTCGCCGGGCAGCGCGGTGGTGAAGTCCTCCACGGCCACGTCGCCGAAGGTGTAGCGGAAGGCGGGGCGTTGCAGTGCGTCGAGCGTGTAGCCGCGAAACTGACCCGTAGTGCTGCGACCGGCCTCGACGGGCCAGCTCGCGCCGGGGCTGTCGAGCAGCGCGAACTGCGGGCCGGCCACCCACTTCACCACGTTGTAGCCCAGCGGCGGTTCGTAGCCCTCGCCGCGTCCGGTGCGATGCCGCGCGGCGTCGATGAACGGTCCCTGCCACAGCAGCGCGAGTCGCAGCTCATTGGCATCGAAGGCGAAGTTCACCTTCTCCGGCAGGCCCACGCCGATGGCCCGCGAGCCGGCCCCCTCGATGAAGTTCCGGTAAATCAAGGCCTCGTTGGTCGCGACTAATTCCATCCTCCCGGTGATGAGACCGGGCGGGAGTTCGGCCTGCTTGCCCTTCGCGAGGAAGGTCCACAGCGCAGCAATCTGCCGCTCGGTGTCGCCGCCGAGGATGGTGCGGTTCGCGGCCTTGCCCTCCGGCCAGAAGGGCGGCATCCGCGTGCCGGGGCGGAGCACCTGCGGGTTGAGCAAGTAGCGGCGGAACCAATCCCAAGTTAGCCGTTCAGCGACGGTGGTCAGGTCCAGTGCCGGGACCCCGAGCGACGGCTTGCCGGCAAACGTGTGACAGGCGATGCAGCTCAAGCCACCGGTGCCCGCGAGCTTGTGGCCTTGCTTGGCGAGCATGGCCTCCTCGGCAGGCGTGGGCGTGGTGCTGGCGAGCGCGTCCACGCTCGCGAAGTCCGCGACGAGATGCTTCACGTTCGCCTCGCCAAACTGCGGCATGCGCGTGGCCATGTAGGGCCGAACCGCGCCGCCTTTCCAGAGCGTGCGCTCCAGCCAGTCGGCGCGCAGCTTGTTGCCGACGCCGGTCAAGTGCGGCGGGATGCGGCCCTCGTCGCCGAGGTCTGCTTCGATGGTGGGGCGGAAATACTCGGCGCGGCCCGCTGCGGGTCCGCCCTTGCCGTCGCGCTGGTGGCAGGCAATGCAGTTCATCTGCGCGAGGGTTCGTTCCACTTTCGCCTTCGGTTCCAACGCGGTGTTCAAATTGTCCTTGGCCGCGAGCGTCGTGCGCAGCGCCTGGCGCTCGGCGTCGGTCAGGTGAAACTTCGGCGCCATCCGCGTCGGCGTGCTGGCGAGACAGCCGCCGTTGAGTTCCTTGAGCAGGTTGAAGGCGGGCGCTTTCAACGTGGAGGCGACGCGCTCCGGTCCAGTCGCGTGGCAGCTCGCGCAACCGAGGCTGGCGAAGAGTTCCTTGCCACGCGTGGCTTTGGTCGCGTCCACGGCGAACGCGGCATCGCCGACCGGGCGCATCGGCTGGCCATCGTGCGCGAAGACGGCTGCGGGGATTTCCTGTTTGCCGAGGCCGGGGCCTTTCCAGCTCACCTTCAGCTCCGCGCCGCCGCCGCCATCGAAGTAGTCGAGGCCGAAGGCGTGGTCGCCGGCCTTGAGCGTGGCCTTGCCTTCGCGCGACTGCGGCGGGTGGATGCCGTCGTTGTCCACGATGCGCCGCTCGTTGATGAACAGCGCGGAGCCGTCATCCGACTCGGTGTAGAAAGTGTATTCGCCGTCCCTCGGAATCGTGATGACGCCCCGGAAGCGCAGGCCGAAGGAGCCTTTCTTCAACGCAACTTTGAGCGTGGGGGCATCGGCGACGCCCGTGGCCTTGGGCTGCGTGGCCTTCTCCAAGTCCGCGAGTTTGGTGAAGCCCGGCTCGAAGTAATCGTAAGTCAGGCCGGGGAGTTTCACGGTGGCGCCGACGGGGACTTGCGCGCGCAGCAGGTAGGTGGCGAGGGCGCGGGTCTCGCCGTCCGTGAGCCGTAGCGAGGGCATCCGGCCGGACTGGCGAGACTTCACGGGGTCGCGGAGGAAGGCGGCGAGGTCGTTGACGGTGAACTTGCGCGCGAGGTTGCCGAGTGGCACGGAGCCGGGGGCGAGCGCGGCGACGTTGACCTTCTCCTTCGAGTGAACGGGCACGTCCTGCGGTGCATGGCACGCGACGCAGCCGACGGTGTGGAAGAGTTCGCGGCCGGCGTTGACCGCGCTGGTGCTGTAAGCGGCGGGCGGGCCGGCGTCAGCGGGTTGGAGGGAGACGACGAAGTGCGTGAGCGCCTCGATGGCCTCGGTGCGCTCGGCAGGCGGAAGCGCGTGGAGCGCGTCGGGCATGGTGGTGCCGGGCTTGGCGGCCTGCGGGTCGGCGAGCCAGGCGCGCACCCACTGCGGCGTGACGCGCGCGCCGTCCTTGCCGAGACGGGGGGCCTGGTTGGACATCAGGCGAGCCGTCACTGACGGCCCGGCGGTGTGGCAGGCGGTGCAGTTGAGGTTGGCAAGGAGGAGTTCGCCGTCGGGCGCGGCGGCGCGGATAGCAGCGGCGAGCAGGAGCGACAGGGCAATTCCCAACCGGCGGGAGAAGTGGCTTGAGCGAGACATGAGGAAAGTGGACGTGAACAGGAAGTTTGGCTTCAACGGGAGAAGACTTGGCTCAGAAAAATCAGGTCAGAAAAATGGGGCGGAAAGATGAAGCCATCTTTCGCCCCCAATTTTGATGCCCCCCGTTTACTGACTGCGAGCGGCTACTTCTTCCTCCCAAACTTCTTTGCCGCCGGGGCTTTCAGTTTCTTGAAGTCACGCGTCAGGTTCGTCAGCGACGCCTCGACGCCCATGCGCTCCAGGCTGCTCGCGCCGACGAAGCCGACGGCGTCGGTGCCTTGCATGACGCGGTTCGCGTCCTCGGGGGTGTTGATGGGTCCGCCGTGGCAGAGGAAGAAGATGTCCTTCCGCACGCGGCTGGCAGCATCAATGATTTCCTGCGTGCGCTTGAGCGTGAAGTCCCACGTCACGACCGCCTTCTTCACGCCGATGCTGCCGCCGACCGTCGTGCCGACGTGCGCGATGATGGCGTCCGCGCCAGCCTTCGCCATCTCGACGGCTTCCTCCGGCGTGGCGACATACACGATGCTGAAGAGGTCCATCTTCCGCGCGAGCGCGATCATCTCGAACTCCTTCTGCACGCCCATGCCGGTCTCTTCGAGCACGCCGCGGAAGTGGCCGTCCACGATGGTGTGCGTGGGGAAGTTGTTCACGCCGCTGAAGCCCATCTCCTTCACCTTGCCGAGCCAGTGCCACATCCGGCGGCGCGGGTCGGTGGCGTGGACGCCGCAGATGACGGGGATGTCCTCCACGGTGGGCAACACCTCGTATTCGCCAATCTCCATCGCGATGGCGTTGGCGTCGCCGTAGGACATGAGGCCGCAGGTCGAGCCGTGGCCGCTCATGCGGAAGCGCCCGGAGTTGTAGATGATGAGGAGGTCCGCCCCGCCCTTCTCGATGAACTTGGCGCTGATGCCCGTGCCCGCGCCGGCGGCGATGATGGCGTCGCCCTTCTTGATGGTGGCCATCAAGCGGTCGCGAACTTCTTTGCGGGTGTAGGGATTTCCTTTTCCGGTCCAGGGGTTGGGCATGGTGCGTGGTTTGGTTTCGGTTTGAACGGAGGGATTAAGACCAATCCCGCCGACGCCCTAAACGTAACTCAGCCGCGCCGCCCAATTGAAGCGGGAAAACCTGCCGGCTCGTGAGGACCTCGCCCCACCAGCACGTCCGCACCCGAGCGGAGTGGCTCAGACGGCCAGCAGCCCCAACGCGTTCTGGCGTTGCGGAGCCGGCAGGGCGGCGGGGGGCTTCAGGCGGGGGAACGGCTGGGCCGGGGCCATCGCGCGGCCGGGGATTCGAGCGCCTTGGGGGACGGCTTCCACGCACACGGCGGATTCCCCCAGCGTGGGCTGCTCGTGCAAGGTGATGTCCACTTGGAAGTCAGCGGCGAGCCGGTGCAGGATGCCACGGAGGAAGCGCGCCGACCGGGGCCGGTCTTCCCGCAAGCGCACCACCAGACTGTCTTGCGTGACTTGCAGGCACTCGAAGCCAGGCACGCGCATCCGGGGCAGGAGTGTGCGGGCGCGCTGCGTGAGCCCGTCGAGCCGGGCGACCATCTGCACGAAGCCCCAGCCGCTCGCGTGCAACGGGCCCGCGTAGGCGGACAGCACGGTGTAAACCAGCCAATACTCCGCATACCACCGCTCCGCCTCCTCGTGGCTCATCTCCAGCAGGCTGGCGAGGCCGTGCAGGCGCCGCCGGGTCGTTGCATCCAGCGCCGGGCCGACGGTCTGGCTCGCGGTGGGTTCCGGGATGCTGCGTTGGGGCCACGCCTGCCAAGGGGCAAGATCCCAGTCGAGGCCGCTGAAGTCCTCGACCATGTAGTGCATGAGGACGCTCGTGCGGTCGGCACGGCTGACAGTGAGGAGGCTCAAGGGGCCGTAGGTTTTGTTCATCGGAGTCGCAGGTGTTTTGACTTATCTACGACTAGCATCGGGCAAGGGGGACGACCGGCCCATACTCCAAACGGGTGAGAGTGGTGGTGGGCGCACGGCGAGCTGCCGACGCGGGCTTACCCGCCCGCGCGGCGGGCCTTGAGCAGCACCAGCACGGCCTCGGTGCGACTGTGGACGCCGAGCTTGAAGAAGAGATTGCGCGTGTGGGTGCGGACGGTTTCGACGCTGCTGCTCAGCACGGCGGCGATTTCCTTGGTGATGCGCCCAGCGGCCATGTGCTCCAGCACGGTGCGTTCTGTGGGGGTCAGGTCCGCGAGGCGGTTGGCCGCCGTGGTCTCGGCGCGGAAGCCGGCGAGCACCTTGCGCGTGACGAGGCTGGAGAGCGCCGCGTTGCCACCGGCGACTTCCTCGAGCGCGGCGTGGAGTTGCTGGCTGTCCAAGCCCTTGAGCAGGTAGCCATCGGCCCCCTCGCGGAGCGCGCCTTGGATGTAGAAGTCGTCTTGTTCGCCGGTGAGCATCACCACTTTCACGCGGGGTAGAGTGGTCTTGATCCACCGCAACAGCTCAATGCCGGAGTCGCCGGCCAGGTGCATATCGAGCAACAGCAGGTGCGGCTGGTCGGAGGGCAAGGTGTGGCGGGCCTCTTCTGCCGAGGCGCAGACCGCCCCGCTGCGGAAGCGCGGCGAGCGTTGCAGCACGGCCAGGAGGGATTCTCGGATGGCCACCTCATCGTCCACGATCGCGACGATGAGCCGGCCGGAAGGGGCGGGGGCCGCGCTCATGATTCAGCCTCCATGCAGCTCCCGATCGAGTAGGGCGAGCAGTTGGGCGCTGGTGAAGGGCTTCGCCAGGAACGGCACGGGCGCACCGGCGGGGACGGCGAGGGAGCCGTCGGCCAGGCTGGCGCTCACGAGCACGCACTTCACCAGGGGTTGCACCTTGCGGAGCGCTTGGACCACGCCGGGGCCGTCCAGGAACGGCATCTGGCAGTCGGCGAGCACCAGCTTGATGTCGTCTGGCTGCCGGCAGAACAAGGCCACCGCCTCCGCGCCGTCGCGGGCGCAGACGGTGCGGTAGCCGTAGCAGGCCAGCGTGGCACGGGTGATTTCGAGGATGGCGGCCTCGTCATCGGCCACGAGGATTAGTTCGCCGCGCCCATGGGGAAGCGCCTCGGCATCGGGCGGGGCGGCTCCGGTCATCGCGGGCGCGGGCGGGAGGTAAAGGTGGAAGGAGGTGCCGCGGCCCAGCTCGCTCTCGACACGCCAGAAACCACCGTGGCTCTTCACGATGCTGAAGACCGTGGTCAGTCCCAGGCCGGTGCCCTGGCCGATGGGCTTGGTGGTGAAGAACGCCTCGCCCAGCCGCGCGCGGACTTCCGGGGTCATGCCGGTGCCGGTGTCGGAGACGGTGAGCCGCACCCATTCACCGGGGATGGCGCCGGGCCACTGCGCGGCCTGCGCAGCGTCCAGTTCGCAGGCGGCGGCGGTCATGCGGAGCTGACCGCCGCGCGGCATCGCGTCCCGCGCGTTGACGCCGAGGTTCATCAGCAACTGGTGCAGCTGCGTGGGGTCGGCATAGACGGGCGACGTTTCCGCCGGGCACTGGCTCCACACGGTGATGTTCGACGGTAACGTCTGGCTGAGGATAACGCGCACTTCATCCATGATGTAGCGCAGCGGCACCGCCTGTTTCTCCCCCGTCGTGCCGCGCGCGAAGGCGAGGATTTGCTTCACGAGGCCGGAGCCGCGCCGGGTCGCGCCGAGCATGGTCTTGATGATCCGCGCCTCGGGTTTGTCGGCCAGCGTGTGCTTCAGCAGGTCCAGCGTCATCAACAGCGGGGCGA
This sequence comes from Pedosphaera sp., assembly GCA_043731805.1. Lineage (GTDB taxonomy): Bacteria > Verrucomicrobiota > Verrucomicrobiia > Limisphaerales > SXTU01 > SXTU01. The sequence goes on from JAYTIO010000738.1 coordinate 10,557, forward strand.
AGATGTTGTTCAGGTCGTGCGCCACGCCGCCGGCCAGGCTGCCCAGCCCTTGCAGCCGCTGCACGCGGAGGAAGCGCGCTTCCAACTGCTGCTTCTCGGTCACGTCGCGCAGGTGCAACTGCAACGCGGGCTGACCCTCCCAGGTGAAGCGGCTGGCGGAGGCCTCGATGGGGAACCGCCCGCCGGCAGGGCGGAGGCCGGTGGCTTCGAACTGAAACGCCCCTGTTTCCTCGCCTGCCAGCAGCCGCTTCAATCGCGCCAACGCCGCTTCCTCGACGCCCACGCGGTTGAAGATGAGGTCGCCCGCCAGCGGCAGCACGTCATCGGCGCGGAACATCTGGTGCGCGGCGGGGTTCGCCAGGCGGAGGGCGAAGGTGGCGTCCACGACGAGGATGCCGTCGGGCGCGCTGGTCACGACTTGGGCGAAGCGCTCGCGCTCGGCGAGCAGGAGGCGGTAGCGGTTGAGCTTGGTGATGGTCGTGACGCGGGTGCGCAGCTCGACGTGGTCGAAGGGCTTGGTGAGGAAGCTGTCCGCGCCGGCGGCGAGGCCGGCGAGGCGGGACTCGCGGTCGTCCAGCACGGTGAGCATGACGACGGGGACTTCGCGCAAGCGTTCGTCCGCGCGCAGGCGGCGGCAGACCTCGAAGCCGTCCATGCCGGGCATCATCACGTCGAGCAGGATGAGGTCGGGCGGTTGGGCGGCGGCGGCGGCGAGCGCCTCCGGGCCATTGGCGGCGAAGCGGAGCTGGTAGCCCTGCGGCGTGAGCAGGTCTTCGAGCAGCTCCCGGCCGCGTGGCTCGTCGTCCACGATGAGGATGGTGCTGGGGGGCGGGGTCATCGCAAGGAAGGCGGGAGGAGAGACTTTATAAGGAGCGCAGGAAGGCAGGAGAGAAGTCTGAAACTGCGGGCTCCGCGTCCGTCCCGTCGCTGCGGTGTGAGTCGGGGAGTTGACCCCGCAGAGGCGGGACAGGCGCAGAGGTTGATGGCGAGCCGGTCGAGCTGCTGCCCGCGACGGACGGCGGTTGGAAGCCGCCGGCACGGGTTCGTGGAGCGGCTGAATTCGTCGGCCACAGTTCTTCTTCCTGCTCTCCTGCCCTCCTTATAAAAGCCGGCCTCCGGGTCCCTCCGGGGTTGAGCGGCGGCGGTGGGCTGCATGGCTCAGGCGGCGGGCAGCAGTAGTTCGACGATGACGCCGGGGCCGGTGGGGCGGTTGAACATCCGGCAGGAGCCGCCGTTCTCCCACACGACGGACGCGACCATCGCGAGGCCCAGGCCCATGCCGCGCACTTCGCCGGTGAAGAGTTTCTCGGCCTGAAAATATGGCGTCCACACATGCGCGAGCTGCTCGGACGAGAGCGTCAGGCCGTCGTCGGCGACTTGTAGCGAGAGTCGTCCGTCTTCGTGGCGGGCGACGGTGACGGTGACTTTGGGGGCGAGGCGCGGGTGGAACTTCTGCGCGTTCTCCAGCAGCTCCATCAAGGCCGTGTCCAGCGCCGTGCCGGAGATGCGGAAGCGCGCGCGCGCCAGCTCGGGCGGGACGTGGGTGGTGAGGTCGCGGAGGAGCAGACTCTGGCGGATTTGCTCCACCTTCGCGGGCAGGACCGCGACTTCCGCGTGCCCCGCGAGGCGGCCGATGGCGGGGGCTTGGATGAACTTGAGGATGTCGTGGACCTGCTGGTCGAGGCGGTTGGCGCTGTCGAGCGCGGCCTTGGCGATGTCGACGACCTCGGCGGCGGGCAGGGCTGATTTTGCGTCGGCGAGGACTTCGAGCGAGCCGGCGAGGCCGTTGAGCGGGGTGCGGAGTTTGTGCGAGAGAA
>JAYTIO010000739.1:0-10665 GCA_043731805.1 Pedosphaera sp.
GTGGACCTCCGCTGGTGGGACACCCACGTGAAGGGCTACGAGACCATGCGCGACGGCTTCCTCCCGCGCTGGGACCGCGCCTACACCGCCATCATTGACGACCTCGACCAACGCGGGATGCTCGACAACACCATGGTCATCGCCTGGGGCGAGTTCGGTCGCACCCCGCGCGTCAACGCCACCGGCGGCCGCGACCACTACCCGAACGTCTTCAGTGCCGCCCTCGCTGGCGGCGGCATCAAAGGCGGACGCGTCATCGGCTCCTCGGACAAGCAGGGCGCCTACCCCGCCGACAATCCCAAGACCGCGCAAGACGTGCTCGCCACGATGTATCGCCACCTCGGCATCGACGTGACGAAGTCCTACGACGACCACCAAGGCCGCCCCGTCACCATCCTCCCCAGTGGCAACCCGGTGGAAGAACTGTTCGCGTAACGCGGACTAGATTCGGCTCTTCAGCCACATCAACGCTCCGTCGAGGTCGTTGAACTGCCCCTCCAACTGCGCTTCAAACGCCTCGTGCAAGATGGCTTTGAACGCCTTCCCTGGCGTCATTCCCGCCGCCACTAGGTGTCGGCCTTGCAGCAGCGGCTTCGGCGCGCTGTCCTGCACGCGCAACTCCTCGGCCTTCGCCAGCAGCGCCTTCGCGCCCTCGGGCACGCACGCCGGCTTGGGCGGACGACCGCTGTGGTCCGCCGTCACGATGACGCAGAGGCCGGTGATGGTTTCGGGTTCGAGGCGCTTCGCCAGTCGGCGCACCGCGCGGTCGGTGGCGGGTTGCAGGTGCGCGAGGTGATTCGCCACCAGCGGCGGCACGCGGTCGCGGATGGCGTGCGGCGCGTGGATGCGTTCGAGGAACTTTAGCGCCGGTTCTACGCCGCCTTCCTCGTGCCCCGGCGACACGATGCGCAGCCGCCCGTCGCGCAACGCCTCGTGCGTCGCCGCCGGCTTGCCGAAGTCGTGCGCCAGCACCGCGAGCATCCACGCGATGCGCGAGGCCTCGTCTGCCGCCTGCCACGCCGGCAGCTTCACCAGGGCATCGCAGCAGTGTGCCGTGTGGGTGAAGACATCGCCCTCCGGGTGCCACTCGGGGTCTTGCGGCGTGCCCCGCAGCGCGGCCAGTTCCGGGAAGTGCTCGATCCATTCCGTGTCCGCGAGGAAACGCAGCCCCACCGACGGCACGGCGCTCTTCGCCGCCCACTTGAACCACTCCTCACCCACGCGCTCGACCGCCAGCTCGCCGAAGCTGGCCTTGATGCTGCGACACAGCGCGAGGGTCTCGGGCGCGGCGCGCAGGTTGAAACGCGACGCGAACTGCAGCCCGCGCAGCACGCGCAACGGGTCTTCCGGGAACGCCTCGCTCGTGTGCCGCAGCACGCGGTCGCGCAGGTCCGCCTGGCCGCCGAAGAAGTCCAGCACCTCGCCCCGGCGCGGGTCGAACATGAGTGCGTTGAGGGTGAAGTCCCGCCGGCTCGCGGCCTCCTGCGGCGTGATGTCCGCGTCGAACTCGACGGCGAAGCCCTTGTGTCCCAGCGCCACCTTGCGGTCGCGGCGCGGGATGGCGAAGTCATACGCCAGCCCGCTGCCAGTCGAGAGTTTCGCCACGCCGAAGGACTGGCCCACGAAATCCACCCGGCCCCAGCGCCGCAACGCCCGCGCCAACCGCTCGTAACTCACGCCAAAGACTTCGAGGTCGAAGTCCTTGACGGGGAGGCCGAGCAAAGCGTCGCGCACGCAGCCGCCCACGAGGAATGCCCGCGCCAGTTCCGGCGTGGCGGCGAGCAGGTGCTGGAGTTCGGCGGGCGGAGTGACGGACATCGGGGGAGTGGTAGCAGAGGGGGTTTAGCCGCGAAAGGACGCAGAGATCGCAAAGGGAGAAAGCCGCGTTGAGCGATCACAGTCGGCCGTGCAACACGGAACACGGACTGGTTTATGAAGCCGTTATCTTTGTGCTCTCTGTGCTCTTTCGTGGCTAATCCCGCTGGCTGGCGGCGGACGTGGGCGTCCGCGCTCCTGGCCTTACAGCACCTTGCTGTGCAGCCGCAGGTGGGCGGCGGCGATGAAGCCGCGGAAGAGCGGGTGCGGCGCGTTGGGCTTGCTGAGGAACTCGGGGTGCGACTGCGTCGCGAGGTAGAACGGGTGGTCCGGCAGTTCGATCATCTCGACGAGCTTGCCGTCGGTGGACGTGCCGGCGAAGACGAAGCCGGCGGCGGCGAAGCGCTCGCGGTAAGCGTTGTTGAACTCGTAGCGGTGGCGATGCCGCTCATTGACGACGAACGCGCCGTAGAGCTGCTGGGCCTTGCTGCCCATCGTGAGCTGGCAGGGCTGCGAGCCCAATCGCATCGTGCCGCCCTTCTTCGTCACCTTGCGTTGGTCGTCGAGGAGCGCGATGACGGGGTGCGGGGAGGTGGGGTCGAATTCGGTGGAGTGCGCGCCTTTCAAGCCGAGGATGTTCCGGGCGAACTCAATGGTCGCGATTTGCATCCCGAGGCAGAGGCCCAAGTAAGGAATCTTGTGCTCCCGCGCATACTTCGCGGCGAGGATTTTCCCCTCAATGCCGCGCTCCCCAAAGCCGCCCGGCACCAGTATCCCGCCGAGGCCTTTGAGAATCTTGTCCGGCCCGTTCTTCTCGATGTCCTCGGCGTCCAGCTTCTCGATCTCGACGCCGCAGTCGTTGGCCACGCCGCCGTGGATGATGGCTTCATAGACCGACTTGTAGGCGTCCTGGAGCTCGATGTATTTGCCGACGACGCCGATGCGGACGCGGTGCTGCGGGGCGATGAGCTTGCGAATGATTTCCTGCCAGTGCGCCATGTTCGCCGGCGGGACGGTGAGGTTCAGCACGCCGCAGACGAGGTCGTCCAAACGCTCGCGCTGGAGCATGAGTGGCACCTCGTAGATGGAGTGGTCCACGTCCTTGTGCTCGATGACGGCCTCGTAGGGCACGCTGCAAAACATGGCCATCTTCTGGCGCAGCTCCTTGTCGAGCGGCTTCTCGCAGCGGCACACGAGGATGTGCGGGCTGATGCCGATCTCGCGCAGCTTGGCGACGCTCTGCTGCGTGGGCTTGGTCTTGAGTTCGCCGGCGGCCTTGATGAACGGGACGTAGGTGACGTGGATGAAACAGACGTTGTGCGGCCCGGCGGCCAGCGCGAACTCGCGGATGGCTTCGAGGAAGGGCAGGCCTTCGATGTCGCCGGTGGTGCCGCCGACCTCGGTGATGACCACGTCCACCTTCGCGTCATCGGCGAGGACTTGGATGCGGCGCTGGATCTCGTCGGTGACGTGCGGGATGACCTGGACGGTCTTGCCGAGATAGACGCCCTTGCGCTCGTTATCGAGGACCTGCTGATAGACCTGGCCGCTGGTGGTGTTGTTCTTGCGCGTGAGCTTGGTGCTGGTGAAGCGCTCGTAGTGGCCGAGGTCCAGGTCGGTCTCCGCGCCGTCGTCGAGCACGTAAACTTCGCCGTGCTGGTAGGGCGACATGGTGCCGGGGTCCACGTTCAGGTAGGGGTCGAACTTTTGCAGCGCGACCTTGAGCCCGCGGTTCTCGAGCAACGTGCCCAGCGCGGCGGCGGTGAGGCCTTTGCCGAGGGAACTGATCACGCCGCCAGTGACGAAGATGTATTTCATGTAAGCGAAACGGCGGACGCCGCAACACGAGGCGTCCGCCGGGCGGAGAGCTTAGGAACCGTTGTGTGGCCGGGCAATGGGGAAAACCGGCGGGCTGGGCTTTGTGGAGTTGCGCGCTGACCGCTCACTTCCCCTTCACGTCGAAGCAGAAGAGCAGTTCCTGATCGCGCAGGTAGAGCTGGCCGTCGCTGACGACGGGATGCGTCCAGACCTTGCCTTTGGGATTCCGCTGCTCGGTCTGCGGCGTGAGCTTGAAGCGGCCTTTCTCGGACCAGCCCTTGGGGGAGACTTCGACGAGCGCAATCGTGCCGCTGCCCTCTTCGAGGCAGTAGAACATCCCGTCAGCGCAGTGGATGGCGCCCTTGCCGAGATTCTTCGCGGACCAAGTGACCTCGCCGGTCTTGAAGTCCTGGCAGGTCCAGCCGCCCTTGTCCGAGTAGCCGTAGAATTTGTCGCCCACGAGGATGACGCCGCCGTGGTGGTTCACCATGTTGGTGTTTTCCCAGACGTTCTCGGTCGTGCCGTCCTCGCCGAGCTTCACCAGCTTGCAGCCCACGCCGTAGCCCGACGCGATATAAACGTGGCCGGCCTTGAAGATGGGCGTGGGGATGACCGCCGTCTTGCCGGACCAATCGGACTTCCACAGCACCTTGCCGTCCTTGGCGCTCACGCCCGCGACGTGCTGCTGCGTGAGCTGGATGTATTGGCGTGTGCCGTTGTGGACCGCGACGATGGGCGAGGCGTATTGCGCCCCGTCTGACCAACCCTCGCTCTGCCAAAGTTTCTTGCCCGTGGCCTGGTCGAGCGCGAGCAACGTGCCTTGCGCGCCGCCCGGTGTGCAAATCACCTTGCCGTCCTCCACCAGCACGGACTCGCAGTAGCCCCAGCCGGGTGTCTTGCCGCCGAAGTCGCGCATGCTGGCCTTCCAAGCTTCCTTGCCGTCCGCGCCCTTCGCCGCGAGCAAGGTGCCCGTGCCGCTCATCGCGAAGACCAGGTCGCCGGCCACCGTGGGCGTGGCGCGCGGGCCGTCGCCCCAACCGTTCTTGAGGATGGGGCCGACGGGCGTGGCCCAGAGTTCCTTGCCCGTCTTGGCGTCCACGGCGATGAGCAACTCGGTGTCACCGCGCAGGCCCACGGTGAAGAGCTTGCCGCCGGCGATGGCGTAGCCGGAGTAGCCGAGGCCCACGTCCTTGTTCAGCCAAAGCAGCTTCGGGCCGCCCTCGGGCCATTGTTTGAGCAGGCCGGTCTCCTTGGAAATGTCGGTGCGGTCAGAGCCGCGCCACTGCGGCCAGTCGGCAGCGGCGGTGAACAACGCGGAGGCGAACAGGGCGGGAGCAAGCAGTCGGTTCATGTGGGTGGGAGGACGGGTTGTTTAGAGCCGCGGTTACTGACGAAAGCAGGTGGAGAAACTTCAGGGCCAGCCCGTCACGGCGGGCGTCCCGCGCCAAACTGGGTCAGGCGTCCTGCCTGACATCTGATACTAACCACCCTAGCTATTCGGCATACGTAACTGGACAACCTGCTCCTCCCCTCGCGATCCTCGCGCGTGCCTCGATCGCACTTCAAACTCACGCCGCCCGCAGACCGGCGGGCTCGCAGCGCTGCTGACGGGCAGGCCCAACTCCGAGCGGGCCAGGGGCATCACTGGCTGCACGCTCCAGCAAACAGTTTGGACGGGCACCTTGTGCCGGCAGTCGATAGCGTTCAGTATGTTTAGCATGAAACGCATCCTCCTGCTCCTGCCGGCCCTGCTGTTCACCTGCTCCGCCCTCGCGCAGGCGGACGCCAAGACCGGACTGCTAGGCCAGTATTTCAAAAACATGGAGCTGGCCGGCCCGCCGGCGCTCAAGCGCGTGGATGCACAGGTGAATTTCGACTGGCCCGAGGCGCCGGCGGAGGGCTGGCCAGCGGATCAGTTCAGCGTGCGCTGGAGCGGCCAGTTGCAGGCACCCGCCACCGGCAAGTTCAAGTTGATCCTCGAGACTGACGACGGGGTGCGGGTGTGGTTCGCCGGCAAGCTCGTGCTCGACGACTGGGTGGACCGCGCGCCGGCGGAGAGCGCCGTGGAAGTGGCGCTGGAGGATGGCAAACGCTACGACCTAATCATCGAGTATTACGAGAACGGCGGTGGGGCATCCGCGAAGCTCATGTGGAGCGGGCCCTCGACGTTGAAGCAGTTGATCCCGAGCTTCCGCCTGACGCCCAAGGAGCTCGCGCCGCCGCCCGAACTGGACCCGGCGAAGCTGCCGCCCGACGCGCGCGGGCTGCTGGGGCATTACTTCAAAGGCCGGGACTTCGCCGGCAAGCCCACGCTGCGGCTGGACAAGGAAATCGCCTTCAACTGGGGCGAGGGCGGCCCCGGCGTGCGCGGGACGGGGGTGGATGATTTCTGTGTGCGCTGGACTGGCTTGGTGAAGGCGGAGAAGGCGGGGACTTACGCGTTCATCACGGAGACGGACGACGGCGTGCGGCTATGGGTCAACGGCCAGAAGCTGGTGGACCAATGGGTGGATCAGGGCGCGACGGAGCACCGGGGAGAACTCCAACTCGCGGCCGGCCAGAGCTACGACGTGGTGTTGGAGTATTACGAAAACTCGGGTGACGCAGTGGCGAAGCTCTGGTGGAGCGTGGCCGGGGCGGAGAAGCAAATCATCCCGGCCGCCGCACTCACACCGAAGGTCATCACGGACAAGGGGCAGAAGCGGTAGGGGGCGGCGGGCTGGGCGCCCTGAGCATGAGGTTTGACGCGCCGGCCAGAACGAAAGGCATTCCCCTCCCCCCGGCTTTCCGGCAGCATCCGCCGCATCAATCCCATGCCGGATATGGACATCGCCTTCAAGTGCCCGCTCTGTGAACAAGACTTCCGCGTCGCGCCTGCGCTCGCGGGCACGGAGTTTCGCTGCCCGACCTGCCTGAAGGTCACGCTCGTGCCGGAGGCGGTGGCGGCGGCGGCTTCGACCAACATCATCCCACCGGGGGGCCTGCCGCCGCCACCGCCGGACCGGAGTCAGCAGAGTCCACCGCCGTCCACCCTGTTTCCGGCCGCGCACAAGCTGGGGCCCCGCCCCGGGACCGCCGGGAACCCCGAGGACAGCCAGATGGCACAGCGGCTCACGGAGGCTTACACGCGCATCACGGCGGAGGTGGGCAAACTCATCGTCGGGCAGGACGAGGTCATCGAGCAGTTGCTCATCGCCATCTTTTCGCGCAGCCATTGCCTGCTGGAAGGGGTGCCCGGCTTGGCGAAGACCTACATGGTCAAGACGCTTTCCGATGCGCTGCAACTTTCCTTCCGCCGCGTGCAGTTCACGCCCGACCTGATGCCGGCGGACATCACGGGCACGGACATCATCGCGGAAGACCCGGTGACGGGCCGGCGCAACCTGACCTTCCTCAAAGGCCCGCTCTTCGCGCAGATGATCCTCGCCGACGAGATCAACCGCTCGCCGCCCAAGACCCAGGCCGCGCTGCTCGAAGCGATGCAGGAGCACAGCGTCACCGTCGGCGGTCACACTTACAAACTGGAGCAGCCCTTCTTCGTGCTCGCGACGCAGAACCCGGTGGAGCAGGAAGGCACTTACCCGCTGCCCGAGGCGCAGAAAGACCGCTTCATGTTCCATGTCCGCGTGGACTACCCGACCCGCGAGCAGGAGCGCGAAATCATCAAGCGCACCACCAGCGCCTACTCGGCGGACATTGATCCGGTCGTCACCGGCGAGGAGGTCATCGCAATCCAGAAGACCGTCCGCAAAGTCCCCGTGCCCGACCAGGTCACGGACTTCGTGCTGGACCTCGTGCGCCGCGCGCGACCCACGGACGCGGACGCGCCGGCCTTCACCAAGGAACTCATCGCCTGGGGCCCCGGCCCGCGCGCGTGCCAGCAACTGGTGGTGGGCGGGAAGGTGCGGGCGGTGTTGCGTGGGCGCTTCCATGTCACGGTGGAGGACATCGAGGCGCTCGCGTATCCCGTGCTGCGCCACCGGATCGTGCCGACGTTCAACGCCGAGGCCGAGGGCATCAAAGTGGATGACATCATCCGCCGCGTGCTGAAGGAAACGCCCCGGCGCGAGGCGAAACAGGTGATGTAGCCGGACCATCACGCGCCATTGGATCAACCGCGCAAGGACGCAAAGCACACAACGCAGCCGAGCTGGAACTGCCTGGGACCGGGATTATTTCTAGCGGGCCCGTCCGGCTGGCAGAAACTTGGCTTTGCGCTCTTTGCGCCCTTTCGCGGCCATTCCATTTCGGAGTTCGGGCTGAACGCAAAGGCGACAAGCGCCCGCGCCGGCAGGCTCCCACGCCAGGGTCCAAGCGGTGCGGACGCGGGCACCCCCCCCTGCGGCGCGGGCAAATCGCCGGCCGGGGTTCACAGGCTGACAGCGCGAGCCTTGGTGGCAACTACCCGACGGGCAGCAGCTCGGGGATCGGTTCGCCGAAGGGCAGGATGGGCATCGGGCGACCGGTGTGGTCGAGGAAGGATTGTTCCCAATCAATGCCCAGATGCTGATAGACCGTGGCCCAGAGGTCGTTCGGGGTCATCGGGCGCTCGATGGGATGCTCGCCGCGGCTGTTCGTCGCGCCGATGACTTGGCCGGTCCGCATCTTGGCACCGGAGACGATGAAGGACATCGCCTGCGGCCAGTGGTCGCGGCCCGGCTGCATCACGCCGGTCTGCGTGCCGATGGAGTTCGAGACGCGCGGGGTGCGGCCAAATTCTCCGGTGACGATGAGCAGCGTCTTCTCGTCGAGGCCGCGCGCGTAAAGGTCTTCGATGAGCGCGGCGACCGCTTGGTCGTAGGGCGGGAAGCGCCAGCGGGCGTCGTCAAAGATGTGGCAGTTCACCGCGTGGGAATCCCAGTTGTAGGAACCGTATTTCGGGGCGGTGGTGCCGGGGTGTTCCCAGACCATCGTGACGAAACGGCAGCCGGCCTCGACGAGGCGACGCGCCATGAGGCCGCGCTGGCCGTAGGCGTTCATGCCGTAGCGCTCGCGGATGGCTTGCGGCTCGCGCGAGAGGTCGAAGGCCTCGCGCACCGGCTCGCTGGTGAGCATGTCAAAGGCGCGCTGGCTGTATTGGTCCATCGCGTCCATGAGGCCGGAGCGGTCGGCATCGCGGCGGAGGCGGTCCATGCCCTTGAGCAGGTGCAGGCGGTCATCGAGGCGCGTCTCCATGTCCTGCGTAAGGCCGAGGTTCTGCACCTTGAAGCTGGGCGAGGCGGGGTCGCCGCCCACGACGAAGGGCGTGTTCACCGAGCCGAGCCACGCGGAGCCAAGGCTGAAGGTATCAATCTGCGCGCGCCCGCCGTCGGTGCCGAGGACGCAGGGCGGCATGCCCTTGGGGCCGGTGTGGCGTTCGTTGAAAATCTTGCTGATGTAGGAAGTGACGGCGGGCGCGTCGTTCACGAAGCCGGTCGGCTCGGCGGGCAGCCGACCAGTCATGAAGCGTTTGTGGCCGCCGCCGTGGTCCGCGAAGGTGTGATGGCAGGAGCGGACGATGTTGAACTTGTCGGCAATCTTCGCCTGCTGGGGGAACAGCTCGGAGATCTCGATGCCGGGGACGTTGGTCTTGATGGGCCGGAAGATGCCCCGGTAATCGGAGGGGGCGTTGGGCTTCAGGTCGTAGGTCTCCATGTGCGGCGGACCGCCGGGGAGCCAGACGAAGATGACCGAGGTGTCGCGGAGGTTCTTGCCGGACTGCTTGGCGGCGGCTTCGAGGCGGAAGAGATCGCTGAGGCCTAGGCCGGTGGCGGCGAGCGCGCCCGCTTGGAGGAAGCTGCGACGCGAGGCCGGGCCGCGACAGGAGTTGGTTCCGGTGTTCATGGTGGCAAAGTAGCGGGGAAGCCGACGGGTGTCAGGAGGGGAAATTCAGCGGAGCGCCGGCTTCCAAGCCGGCTTTGCACAGCGGAACAAGCCAGCCCGATTCGTAGTCACAAGCCACGAGCGCAACTACCGCTTTTTGCTGGTCACGCGGTAAGCCGGCTTGGAAGCCGGCACTCCGTTCGTCACGCGCCGATCTGCTTCTTGATGGCTTCGGAAATCTTCCCGGACCACTTGTCGAGCACAGCCATGTCCTTGCCTTCGATGAGCAGGCGGCACTTCGGCTCGGTGCCGGAGTAGCGCAGGAGGACACGGCCGCCGCTGGGCTGCACTTCGGCCTCGGCCTGCTTCACGAGGTCCAGCACGCCGTCGAGCTGGTCGAAGGGTTTCTTCTCGCGGACCTTGATGTTGGAGACCTGCTTGGGGAAACGGGTCCAGCAGCGCTTGAGCTTGGAAAGGTTTTCCCCGCGCGCCTTCATGATGCGAAGGATTTGGAGGGCGGCGACGAGGCCGTCGCCAGTGGTGGAGTAGTCGCGGAAGATGAGGTGGCCGCTCTCCTCGCCGCCGAGGTTGTAGCCGCACTTGAGCATCTCATCGATGACGTTCTTGTCGCCGACGGCGGTGTAGATGGTCTTGCCGCCAGCGGCTTGCACGGCGGCTCCGAGGCCAGCGTTGCTCATGACGGTGGAGACGAGCGTCTTCTCGGCGAGGGTGCCTTGCGCGATCATGTCCAGCGCGGCGATGGCCATGATGTCGTCGCCGTCGAGCAAGCCGCCGGTCTCGTCACAAAGGATGACACGGTCGGCGTCACCGTCGTGGGCGATGCCGAGGTCGGCGCGGTATTCGCGGACCCGGGAGCAGAGGCCCTGCGGGTGCATGGAGCCGCAGTCGCGGTTGATGTTGGTGCCGTCGGGGGTGTTGCCGGAGACGAAGATTTCCGCGCCGAGTTCGCGCAGGACGCTGGGCGTGGCTTTGTAGGAAGCGCCGTTGGCGCAGTCCACCACGATGCGCATGCCGTCGAGGGTCAGGCCCTTGGGGAAGGAGGCCTTCGCATACTCGATGTAGCGGCCCAGCGCGTCGTCAATGCGGACGGCCTTGCCAATCTCGGTGGCGGAGGGGCGGACCATGTCGATGTCGCCGCTGAAGACGAGGCTTTCAATCTGCGCCTCGATGGGGTCGGGCAGCTTGAAGCCGTCCGCGCCGAAGAACTTG
>JAYTIO010000740.1:0-7713 GCA_043731805.1 Pedosphaera sp.
GCCGTAGATGCTGATGACAACCACCGCCGGCACGATGGCGATGAGCCGGGTGATGAGCCGCCGCAGCCACGGGCGCAGGCGGAGGTTCAGGAAGCCTTCCATCACAATCTGCCCGGCGAGCGTGCCGGTGAGCGTGGAGTTCTGCCCGCTCGCGAGCAGCGCGATGGCGAAGAGCGTGCCCGCCACGCCCACGCCCAGCACGGGCGAGAGGAGTTTGTAGGCATCCTGGATTTCCTCGACCTTGTGCTCGCCGCCGTGGAACGCCGCAGCGGAGACGATGAGGATCGCGGCGTTGATGAAGAGCGCGAACATCAGCGCGACGGTCGAGTCAATGGTCGCGAACTTGATCGCCTCGCGTTTGCCCTCGGGGGTCGGCTCGTATTTGCGCGTCTGCACGATGGACGAGTGCAGGTAGAGGTTGTGCGGCATGACGGTCGCGCCAAGGATGCCGATGGCGACATAGAGCATCGCGGGGTTCGTGATGATCTCCAGCCGTGGCGCGAAGCCGCCCAGCACCGCCGCGAGGTCAGGCTTGCTGAAGATGATCTCCGCGAGAAAGCAGCCGCCGATGGTGAGGATGAGCGTCACCACGAGCGCTTCGAGGTAGCGGAAGCCTTTGTTTTGGAGGAAGAGAATCACCATCACGTCGAGCGCGGTGAGGCACACGCCCCAGACCATCGGGATGCCGAAGAGCAGGTTTAGCGCGATGGCCGAGCCGACGACCTCCGCGAGGTCGCACGCGCAGATGGCCACTTCGCACAGTAGCCAGAGGATGATGGAAACAGGCTTCGAGTAATGGTCGCGGCAGGCCTGCGCGAGGTCGCGCCCGGTGACGATGCCGAGCTTGGCGCAGAGGGACTGGAGCAGGATGGCCATCAGGTTCGAGATGAGGATGACGGAGAGCAGCGTGTAGCCGAACTGGGAGCCGCCCGCGAGGTCCGTGGCCCAGTTGCCGGGGTCCATGTAGCCGACGGCGACGAGGTAGCCGGGGCCGGAGAAGGCGAGCAGCTTCTTCCAAAAGCCCAGGCCCTGCGGCACGAGGACGGTGCGGTGAACTTCCGGCAGGCTCGGGGTCGCGCTGGCGGCGCGCCAGCCGTCGTCTGCGGCCGGCGTGGGTTTGGCAGGGGTGTCCGTGGCGTTCATGGCAGTGGCGAGAGAGAACTAAAAACGAAAGGAAAGGCCGACGAAGGGATTGAAGTCGTCCGCGGCGCGGGTCACGCCGAGGTTGATGCCGGCGTCGAGTTGGAGGTTCTTCGTGAGTGCGTAGGTGAGGCCGAGGTCCACGGTGCCGGTCCAACTGGCACCGCGCTCGGTGCTGACGCTGCTGTAGAATTCCACGTAGCCGCCAAGGTCGCCGACGAGGTCGTGGCTGAACGTGACGGTGTTCACGAACTCGGGGTGATAGCCGCTGCTCGTGGTGTCACGGACGATGTCGAGCTGCGTCATCAAGCCCAAGCCCCAGCCGGCGGGGAGCTCCACTGCGAGCGGTGCGATGAGGCCGCCCTCGACGGAGCGGTTGCCGAGTTGGTCCTGGTTCGTGGGCAACTTGAGGTAGGGCATGAGCGCGAAGGCCGTCGCGCCGCCGTCGTTGCCCCAGAGGTTCCACTTCACGCGCGTGACGAGGTCGCCGAAGCCGCGCTGCTTCGATACGCCGGCGGCGGGGTCGGAGGTGTGGACGCAGGTGTGCGGCTGGAGGACGAGCTGCACGTCGAGGTGGTTGAGCAGGCCGACCTTGAGGTTCATCGGCGCGATGGACCACGCGCGGACGAGGGTGCCGTCGCGGGCCGGGTTGTGCCGGTCGTAGCTGTAGTTGACGAGGTCCAGCTCGATCTGGAAATGCCCGGCGTCCACGGTGAAGGGACTCTCGGTTTTGTCCGGGCGGTCGGTGTTCATCTCGCGCAGCCAGTGGGGCGGCGTGGGGTTGAGCAGGTTGAACTGGGACTTATCCGGCGGCAGGTCGGCAGCCAGCGCGGCACTGGCGACGGCCAGCAGCCAGGCGCTCCGCAACGGACGGCTTCGGCTCAGGTTCTGGTTCACTTTCATGTTCAAGGTCGGTGCCTAGCCAACGGCTGGCTGGCGTGAGCGTGAGTGACGGTAGAGAGAGAGTTAATTGGGTCAAGAAATTAAATTAGTCTGACCTAACTTAGTCTGCCGCATCAATGTGTCCCTGGTTCCTCGCGCCGGAAACGCCAGTTGCCTCCCCGCCTTCACCCCGTAAGCTCGCGCCATGCGACCAGTGGACATGCAGCCGGTGGGGGCGGAACTCGCCATCAAGTGGGACGACGGCACCGAGACCTTTGTGCGGCTGGAGGCCCTGCGGCGCGCGTGCCCGTGCGCGGGCTGCAAGGGCGAGGTGGACATCATGGGCAACCTCTACAAGAACCCCGACAAGCCCTACGCGCCGAACGCTTTCCAGCTCACGCGCCTGGGGTTGGTCGGCGGCTACGGAGTGCAACCGCTCTGGGCCGACGGCCACGGCACGGGGATTTACGCCTTCGACTACCTCAAGCGCGTGGCGGACGCGGGGGCGAATTGAAGCCCGTGCCGGCGGCTACCAGCCGCCGCGTTGCGGGTTGGTCACGAGCAACGGCTCCGACGAGCTGCCCGCCCGAACGGCGACTGGAAGTCGCCGGCACCTTCTTACTTCCGCCACTCGTCAATCACCGAGGCGATGAGTGCGGTCCACCCCGTCTGGTGCGACGCCCCCAGCCCTTCGCCGGTATCCCCGTGGAAGTATTCGTAGAAGAGCACGTTGTCGCGCCAGTGCGGGTCGGTCTGGAACTTCTCGTTCGCGCCGAAGACGGCGCGGCGGCCCTGCGCGTCACGGGCGAAGATGTGGATGAGCCGCTCGGCGAAACCACCGGCCAACTCGTCGAGGTTGATGGGCGTCTCGTCCTCGCTGTGGCCGGGGATGGTGAACTTGCCGCCGTAGGCTTTCCGCAGTTTGCGCAGCGTTTCAATCATCATGAAGTTCATCGGGAACCAGATCGGGCCGCGCCAATTCGAGTTGCCGCCCTTGAGCTTCACGATGGATTCGCCTGGCTCGTAGCCGATGCTGCGGTGGTCGAGGGCGTAGGGGTGGTGCTCGTGATGCTTCGAGAGGCTGCGCAGGCCGTAGGGCGAACGGAACTCGCCGGGGTTCCAGATGACGCGCAGCAGCCGGTGGATTTGCTCGGGGTTCATCACGGCGAGGATGTGGACCTTCTCGCCATTTTCCTCGCGCGTAGTGACGCAGCGCTCGACGAGGTCGGCGCGGTGTTCCAGGAACCAGTGCATGTTCGCGCGGAATTCCTTGAAGGGCTCCAGCCACTTTTCCTCCAGCCGCTCGATGGCGAAGAGCGGAATCAACCCGACCAGCGAGCGCACGCGGAACTTGTCGTAGCCGCCGTCGGGCCGCGTGAGCACGTCGTAGAAGAAGCCGTCGCGCTCGTCCCACATCTCGATGCCGCCGGTCATGTGCTTCATCGCCGAGCCGATGTAAACGTAGTGCTCGAAGAACTTCGTGGCCGTCGCTTCGTAAGTCTTGTTCTCCAGCGCCAGCTCGAGCGCGATGCGCATCATGTTCTGGCAAAACATCCCCATCCAACCCGTGCCGTCGGACTGCTGAAGGGTCGCGCCGTCGGGCAGCTTCTCGCTGCGGTCGAGCACGGTGATGTTGTCGAGGCCGAGGAAGCCGCCCTCGAAAACGTTGTTGCCCGCCGGGTCCACCTTGTTGACCCACCACGCGAAGTTCATCAGCAGCTTGTGGAAGCAACGTTCGAGGAAGTCGCGGTCCGCCTTGCCGCTGCGCACGCGGTCCATGTTGTAAACCCGCCACACGGCCCACGCGTGGACGGGCGGGTTCATGTCGCTGAACTCCCACTCGTAGGCGGGAATCTGGCCGTTGGGATGTTGGAACTGCTCGAAGAGCAGGAGCCAGAGCTGTTGCTTGGCAAACTCCGGGTCCACGAGCGCGAAGGGCACGGCTTGGAAGGCGAGGTCCCACGCGGCGAACCACGGATACTCCCACTTGTCCGGCATCGAGAGGATGCGCTTGGAGTTGAGGTGCTCCCAGTGGCGGTTGCGAATCTTGCGGCGCGCCGCGGGCGGCGGCGCGGCGGCGTTGTCGCCCTTGAGCCACTTGCTCACGTCGAAGCGGTAAATCTGTTTGCTCCACAGCAGGCCGGCGAGCGCCTGGCGCTGGATGCGTCGCTCGTCCGCCGTGGCGGTCTTCGGCTGGATGCACGCGTAAAACTCGTCGGCCTCGGCGCGGCGGGTTTCCAAGATGGCCGTCACGTCCGCGAGCGGCTGCGCCAACTCGCGATTCGTCAGCCGCAAATGCACCACGGCGGATTCGCCGGGTCGCACTTCAAAGCGGTAGTCGAGACACGCCTTCGTGCCGAACTGCTCCGGGTTCACGCAGTCCTCGCCGTGGATGAGGTGGCGGTGGAAGGCGTCCTTCACGAAGCGGCTGCGGTTCGGGGCCGTTGCGCCGAAGAGCAATTCGTTGTTCGTGTCGTTGTTCGTGAAGAGCGGGCGTCCGCCAGGCTGCGCGTAAAGCTGGTGCGCGCCGAGCCGGTAGCTGAACGGCAGCCGCCCGATGCTCGGGCAACACGAGTCGTCCGCGACCAACGTGAGGTGCGTGTCACTCGCCTTGCCGACGTGGATGCGCGGCTCGGGGTATTCGTCCTCGCCCCACGACCAGCGGTTGCGGAACCACAAGTGCGGGAGTAGGTGCAACGGCGCGGTTTCCGGCCCGCGATTGAAGGCCTCGATGCGGATGCAAATGTCGTCCGGCCCCGCCTTCGCATACTCGACGAACACGTCGAAGTAGCGGTCTTCGTGGAACGCGCCGGTGTCGAGCAACTCGAACTCGCGGTCCGCCGGGCCGCGCCGCTGGTTGCCGTCAATCAGCTCCTGATACGGGAACGCGCGCTGCGGGTATTTGTAGTTCCACTTGAGGTAGGAATGCGTCGGCGTCGAGTCGAGGTAGAAGTAATACTCCTTCACGTCCTCGCCGTGGTTGCCCTCGTTGGGCGTGAGGCCGAAGAGGCGTTCCTTGAGAATCGCGTCGCGCTCATTCCACAGCGCGAGGCCGAAGCACATGACCTGATAGCGGTCGCAAATCGCCGCCATGCCGTCCTCGCTCCAGCGGTAGGCCCGCGAGCGCGCGTGGTCGTGCGGGAAGTAAGCCCAAGCGTTGCCGTCCTCGCTGTAATCCTCGCGCACGCCCGCCCACGAGCGCTCGGAGACGTAAGGCCCCCACTTGCGCCACGGGGCAACAGGGTCGGCGTGGGCCTCGTGGAGGCGGTGGTGTTCCTTGGAGTCGTTCACGAGTGAATTTACCTTGTGAGTTTGGGAGGGGCGGGCGCGTAGTTCAACCCGAATTCCAAAATGGGATTGGCCGCGAAAGGGCGCAGAGGGCGCAGAGAAAATGCTTCTGCCTGCGAAGCACGCGAATCGTCGCGAATGAAAACCGGCGGCCGAGGCGCTCGCTTCATTCGCGCGGATTCGCGGGCAGCTCGGCTTTTTGCTCTCTGCGCCCTTTCGCGGCCCATGCCTCCTCGCAACTCAACCGGTTCTTGAGTTCACCGCGCGTGCCTTCCACCATCGCGCAGCATGGAACGGCCCAACATGACCCCGCCCGCCGGCGAACGCTGCGTTCAGTTCGTCGGCGATAGCCTCACTTTCACCCTTGCGCACCCGCGTGCTCGCGAGTGGGCCGGCGCCGGCTGGACCGCGCGCCTCCGCACGAACCTCGGTCGCGCCGCCGCCATCCGCCGCGAGGTCATCCAGTCGAAGTTCGAGAAAGTCCCCCTGGCCGGCGCGTCCTGGCGCGACCTCCCGATGCGTTGGGCCGACGGCGAATGGGAACTCACTCTGCCGCTCACCGAGGTCGGCTGGTTCAAGTCGAAGCCCTACCTGCTCGACCCGAATGGCTTTCAGCACTGGCCTGACGGCGACAACTTCTGCGTCAGCGTCCACCCGAACTTCTACCGCACGGCGAACACGATTTACTGCGCCTTCACCCGGATGTTCGGCGACACCAAGTCCCTCGTCTCGACCGCCGACCCCGCGCGCGAGGCACAGATGAACGAGCTGGACCGCCGCGGCTACACCGTCATCCCACCCTCCGGCAAACTCCGTGACCTCACGCGCCAGCTCTCACACATCTTCGACACGCTCGGCTGCCGCATCCTCCACCTGCTGCCGGTGAATCCCACGCCCACGACCTACGCGCGCTTCGGGCGCTTCGGCAGTCCCTACGCGGCGGAGGACTTGACCGGCATTGACCCCGCGCTGGTCGAGTTCGACAAGCGCACGAACGCCGTGGAGCAGTTTCAGGAACTCACCGCCGCCGTCCACGCGCGCGGCGGCCGCGTCTTCCTCGACATCGTCATCAACCACACCGGCTGGGGCTCGTGGCTCCAGGACAATCACCCCGAGTGGTTCCTCCGCAAACCCGACGGCCACTTCGAGAGTCCCGGCGCGTGGGGCACGACGTGGGACGACTTGGTCGAGCTGGCGCAACGCGAACCCGCGCTCTGGGAACACATCGCCGAGGCGTTGCTCACCTGGTGTCGGCGCGGCGTGGACGGCTTCCGTTGCGACGCCGGCTACAAGGTCCCCGCGCCCGCGTGGCAGCACATCATCGCCCGCGTCCGCGAGGAGTTTCCCGACGCGCTCTTCCTGCTCGAAGGGCTCGGCGGCGGCTGGGACGACACCGAGGCGCTGCTCACGGAGGGCGGGATGCAATGGGCTTACTCCGAGCTGTTCCAGGAGTTCGCTCCCGCGCAAGTCGCCGGCTACCTCGGGCACGCGTTCAAGCAAAGCGAGCGCGTCGGCACGCTCGTCCACTACAGCGAGACGCACGACAACGAGCGGCTCGCGAAGCGCGGGCGCACCTGGTCGCGGCTGCGCAACCAGCTCTCCGCGCTCGCGAGCGTGAACGGCGGTTTCGGCTTCACCTGCGGCGTGGAATGGCTTTGCACGGAGAAAATTAACGTCCACTCCTGCCGCGCACTCGCGTGGGGCAGCGAGCTGAACATCGTCCCCGAACTCGCGCGCCTCAACGCGCTGCTCGCCGACCATCCCGCGTTCTTCGATGGCGCGAAGCTCACCCGTGTCAGCCCCTCCGACTCCGTCATCTACGCGCTCCGCCGCGACTCCGAGGAGGGCCTGGACTCCGTGCTCGTGCTGGTGAACACCGACCCCGAGCGTGAGCATCGCCTGACGCTCGACCTCGCTGCCGACGCGGTGTCGCATGACTTGCTCACGCAGACGGAGAGCTTCCTCCCGCGCCGCGAAGTTCATGACGGGAAAATCACCTTTCTCCTCAGCGCCGGGGCCGCGCACTGCCTCAGTGCCACGGACCAACCGGTCGGCCTGCGCGGCGACGCCTACCGTCGCGCCCGCGCCCAAGCCGCCTTCGCCCTCACCGCCCTCGCGCACGCGCGGCCCATCGAGCAGCTCGGCGCGACGAGTTGGCGCGAGCTGGCCGCACAGTTGGATACGGACCCCCGCGCGTTCCTCGCCAGCCTCAGCCGCACTGAACCTTCCGCCTACGCCCCCGTCGTCGAGTGGACGCTGGCGGACACCAAGCGCGTCCTGCTCGTCCCGCCCGGCCACTGGCTGCTGGTGCGGGACACGGTGCCGTTCAAGGCAACGCTCGTGCCGGCGGCTTCCAGCCGCCACCTGCCGCCACGCACCCTTCCGACGGCGGCTGGAAGCCGC
>JAYTIO010000741.1:0-2782 GCA_043731805.1 Pedosphaera sp.
ACGGGATGGCGCTGCGGACGGCGGACTCCGTCGGAGCAGCGGTGAGCGTGGCGGTGGCCGTGGACATAAGCGCGTGGGCAAGCGTGACTGAGGCCGGAGCCTGTCACGCCCCGGCGGGTTTGCCGAGAGGATTTGGGCGGGGGGCGAGGGGGCTTCAACGCCCGGGCGCAACGACGCCAAGGAGAGGCAAGCTGAACCCCAGTGTCCCTCCCCACGCCGCGGCTCTGCGCTTGACGCCCCGCGCTAGCCGACTAGCCTCCCGCCACGAACACCGAACCAAACCACTCCCCCCGGCCACGCTAACTCCCCACCCCTCCCGACCCTATGAGCCTTGACTACTACCTCCAGCCCAACCCCGTCACCCCTGACCCGAACGACCAGTCCGCCCGCGTCGCCACGCGCGGCAACCTCACCGAGGACGACCTGGCCGCCGAACTGGTCAAACGCGGCACCGCCACCAGCAAAGCCCAGGCCCTGGCCGTCATCACCGCCCTCCACGAGTTGATCGCCGAAAAGGTGGCCGATGGCTACGCCGTCAACACCTCCCTCTGCACCATCCGCGCCGCCGTCAACGGCGTCTTCACCGACCCCACCGACACCTTCGATCCCGCCCGCCACACCATCCGCGCCAACCTCGCCAGCGGCACCGCCCTGGACGACGCCCTCGCCCAGGCCACCGTCAGCAAGAAAAGCCGAGCCGAACGCGCCCCGCGTCTCACCGCCTTCCTCAACAAAAACACCGGCGGCGTGAACGCCACCCTCACCTCCGGCGGCATCGGCCAGATCGTGGGCGAGGAACTCAAGTTCGACCCCGCCAAGCCCGCCGACGGCATTTACCTCGTCCCCGCCACCGGCACCGCCGTGAAAGTGACCAACCTTGCCACCCGCACGGAAGGCGAACTCCTCTTCCTCACGCCCACCCTCACCGCCGGCACCTACCGCCTAGAAGTCCGCCGCACCTATGGCACCGCCAACCCCGTCGTGCGCACCGGCCAACTCAGCACCCCGCTCACCGCCGCCTGACCCAGGCCCGGGGCCAAAACCCCTTCGCCCACGGCTGTAAAGTGGACAACCCGACCTCTAGCCCGGCAAAAACTGCCCCTTTCCCCCCTCAAGCTTGATGAGACCGGCCGATCAAGTTGATCAGAGCGTCCCACCAAGGCTCTCAGACGGACCGATCAAGTTGATGGGAACGCCCGATCAAGGCTGGGCGGAGAGCGAAATGACCAGCACCGCCCCCGTGACCCGCACGAGTTGGCCGTTCGCGGCAACCTCCCGCGCCCCCCGGACCTCCCTCACCGGTCTGCCCAGCGGCAGCAAAATCTGGGTGCGCGTGCGCGCCCTCGGCCCCTAGAAAATCAAAAGCCCCTGGAGCGACCCGGCGGTCAAGCGGGTGCCGTGAGCGAACTCCGATAGAATTGCATTCGACCGTAAAACCACACCTGCTTCAGGGCGAATATGTCGTGGCTTGACGAAACAAAGGCCGCCAAGGTGACGACCATGGGCCTATCCAAGGGTTGGCCTTGCCCACGCTCCCAGTCGCCGCCCACGCGCACCTCGGTCGGATAAATCGTCGTGGCGTAAAAGTCCTCGGGCGCGACGCCGGGTTGAGCCACGGCTTCAAGCCGCGCGGGTCATGGTGGCCGTCCGCAAACCCGCCCGAACTTACGACCTGGTCAAGGCCGGCAAGGCCTTCGGCTGCGTGGAGTGCAAGGTCCGCTCCATCACCGAACCTGGTGAGCGCGCCCGCGTGATCGGGGAGGTCGTGCAGGGCGGCGTCCACGCGAGGGGCGACTCGCTCACCTGCGCGGACCTGCCCTGGCACTCCGGCGGGTAGCCCAGGCCACCCAGTTCAGCTTCGGCGGTCGAGTCAGTCCAGCCGCTGCTTCTCGAAGTCGGTCTCGTTCACCCAGCCGGTCTTGAGCTTCTCGCCCTTCATGAAGCGCTCGTAGAATCCTACATGGCCTTGGTTCGCGTGCGGGTATCGGTCGAACACGTCGCCCTTGCCCTCCATGCGCGGGTCGCCTTGCTGCCGCAGCTCCGCGTGGAGCTGGGCCTTGAGGGCGGCGAGTTGGGCTTTGGCGGTTTCGCCGAGGGCTAGGTTGGTCATGCAGTCCGGGTCTTTGCGCAGGTCGAAGAGTTCCTCGGCGGGCCGCTTGCCGAAGCACAGCGCCCACGCGAGGTCGCCAGCACTGGCGCGGTGGGCGTCGAGGATGAGCGACTTCGTCGGGCTGGCGTCCACGTTCAGGTAGCCGGTCTCGGGGTTGCACGCGGGCCAGCGCGTCGGCTCGAAGTTTTGCAGGAAGAGCACATCGTTCTTCACGATGCCGCGGATGGGATAGCCCACGTCGCCGGGGCGGCCGATGTCGTGGCGCTCCATGCCGACGAGCACATGGTCGCGCGCGGGGTTTACGCGGCCGGATTTCTCCGAGCGGAAAATGTCCGTGAGGCTGCGGCCCGGACTCGGGGCCATGCCAGTCTTCGCCCACGCAATCCCGGCCAACTCGATGAAGGTCGGCGCGAGGTCAATGAAGCTCACGTAGTCGTCCACGACCCGGCCGGGCTTGGCGATGCCGCGCGGCCACATGGCGGCGAAGGGCACGTGGTTCGAGGCTTCGTAGGCGCTGCCTTTGCCGCGCGGGAAGGGCATCCCGTGGTCCGACGTGACGATGACGAGGGTGTTCTCCAGTAGGCCGCGCTGCGCGAGTTCGGCGAGCATCCGCCCGAGATGCCGGTCGAAGTGCTCGACCTCGAAGGCGTAGTCCAGCATATCGTTCCGCAC
>JAYTIO010000742.1:0-10731 GCA_043731805.1 Pedosphaera sp.
GTTAAACGTGGCGAACACCAACAGCACCTTCACGCTTACGAACTTCGCCTCCGCCCAGGTGGTCCGTCCGAACGGCACCATCTCCTACTACAGCACGACCTGGACGAATTCCTTCACCAACGGCGGGACGCTGAACTACCGCTATCACGTCCTCATGGTGGACGCCTCGCGGTTGACCGGCTTCGCGCCCGTGACCCTGCAGGAGTTCATCGTGCGGGGCACCAACGTCATCATCAACAACGACCTGAACATCGGGCGCATCATCGAGGTGAGTTCGCCGGCGGTGATGTTCAGCGCCTCCAGCACGCTGAACCTGCCGCCCTTCGTCACCACGAACCTGCTGTCCACCAACTTTCCGAACGTGAACTACTTCACGAACCTCGGGACCATCAGCGTGCCCTACCAGTGCGCCATGGGCAGCGACCGGGCGACGGCGATCGCCAGCTTCGTGAACCGCGGCACGCTCACCGCCAACAGCATCGCCATCCGGGCCACGGAGTATGAGAGCACGGGCACGAATCTCACGCGTTCCATTCTCTCCGTGGCCAATTCGGGCGGCGGCCCCATCTCGATCCTGGCGGACTCGGCGAAATTCGACGGCGGCCCCGGCGGCGGGTTGCTCTCCGCCGGCGGCAGCATCCTCCTGGCGGGCAACGATCTCAAAATTCGCAACCACCGCTTCAGCACCGCCGGCACGCTGGTGTTAAGCCCGACCAATTCGCTGACCGACACCGGTGCCTCCGGCACCAACCGCGTCGACGTCGCACTCGGCTTTACCCTCACCGTCAAGCCGACCAGCGGCGACCTGCTGGGCACCACGATTCGCAGCACCGCGCGGTTCAATCTCGACGTGCCGCACGTCTGGGCGGGGACTGACTTCGGTCCGGTGCCGGCGGGCTACACGAACAACGCCGGGCTGGGCCGCCTGCTGCTGGACACGAGCACCACGAGCTCTTTCAACCGGTTGTCCTTCGCCGGGGTTGGTGCGAGCAACGCCCTCTACGTGGACTATCTGGAACTCTCCGGCACGATCACCAACGACCTCGCGAGGCACCTGTTCCTCGACACGAACATGGTGCTCTACTTCGCCAACGCGAACTTGCCCGTGGAGACGCTGGACGGCCAGCTTGGCGGGCGCCTGCGCTGGGTGAAGGACTACGCCGGACTGAACAGTGGCGTGGATGTGCGGCTCGCGGACGGACGCACGGTGAAGGTCAACGTGGCCAAGCTCAACAGTCTGCTACTCGACTCGGACAGCGATGGGGTCGCCAACGGCAGCGATCTCAGCCCGTTTGACGGCGTCGTCATCAACAGCCGCGTGACCTTCACCAATGTCCCGCCCCTCACCGCCTTCATTAGCTGGGAGGCGGCGGCCCAGACGGTTTATCTGGTCGAAGTGAAAACCAATCTCGCGGTGCAACTGGATGAGTTCCTAGTGGACACCAACAACTGGCGGTTCCACGCCACGGTCACCAACCCGGCGGCCACCAACCGGGTCATTACGTTCACCAACGTAATTCCCGCCGGGACTGCGGAACGCTATTACCGCGTCCTGTATCAACCGTAAGTATGCGCATGGCCGAACGACTTCAGCGACTTCACCAGAGCGGCTGGTCACGCCGGTGGCTGGCCGCGTCACTCGTGGTCATGGCTGCCGCAGTGGTAGGCGTGGCGAACGCCCAGAATGCTCCGGTGCCGTCCATCCTGCTCGACGGCCAGCGCGTTCACCCCACCAGCCTGCTGGTGAAATACAAGGCCCTCACCACGGCGGCCACCGCCACCCCGGCGGTCACGGCGGCGAACCTCCGCGTGGTTCGCGAGTTCCCCCGCGCCTCGCGGTGGGCGGTGCTGGACCTGCAGCCGCAGGCGGTCCGGCCGGCGGCGGGCCAGGAAGCCCAGGCCTTGCGCGACCGCATCAACCAACTCCGCCAGTCGGGCCAGTTTGAGTTTGTGGAGCCGGACCACATCCGCCAGATCTCGCGCACGCCCAGCGACACGTTCTTTCTCGATGGCACGCTCTGGGGCCTGAACAACAACGGCCAAGCGGGCGGCGTGCGGGGCGCGGACATCAGCGTCACGAACGCTTGGGACATCACCATCGGCAACACCAACATCATCGTCGCGGTGCTCGACACGGGCATTCGCTACACCCACCAGGACCTCGCGGCGCAGATGTGGCGCAACCCCGGCGAGGTGCCCGGCGACAGCCTGGACAACGATCGCGACGGCATCGTGGACGATGTGTTTGGCTTCAACGCCATCACCGGCTCGGGCGACCCGAACGACGACAATGGCCACGGCACCCATGTTGCCGGCACCATCGGCGCGGCGGCCAACAATGGCCAATCCCACGTGGGCGTGGCGTGGAACGTGCGCCTCATGGCGGTCAAGGTGGCGGACCAGTTTGGCTTCACGACCTCCAGCGCCTTCATCGCGGGCGTGAACTTTGCCGTTGATAAGGGGGCGAAGGTCATCAATTGCAGCTTCGGTGGCTCCTTCTACAATCAAGCGGAGTTCGACGTGTTACTGAAGGCGCGCACTGCGGGGGTGCTGGTGGTCGCGGCGGCGGGCAACGATGGCGTGGATACGGACTCGCCGTTCAACCCCCATCACTATCCGGCGGCCTACCAACTCGACAACATCATCACGGTGGCGTCACTGAACCGGTTCGACGGGCTCGAGCCTAGTTCCAATTTCGGTCGCACCAACGTCCACCTCGGCGCGCCGGGCGTGGCGGTCATGTCCACCGACAACGCTGCGGATAATGCCTACCTCTTGCTGGACGGCACGAGCACGGCTGCGGCGCATGTGTCGGGGGTGGCGGCGCTGGTCTTTTCGCTCACCAACACGATGACTTACAACGAGGTGCGCACCCGCATTCTCTTCACCACCACGCCGGTGGCTGCCTTGGCCACCAACACCGTCACCGGCGGACGGGTGAATGCCTACCGGGCGCTGACCACCGTGCAGGACGGCTTGCTGGAGGTCACGGTCACGCCCGCCCCCGGTTCCACGCTGCTGGCTGGGGCCACCGTGCCCTTCACGGTGGAGGTCAATGACCTCCGGCCCGTGAACGATGCGAGCGTGAGCGGCACCATCCCCGGGGTTTTCACCAACCAGGTGTTCTTGAACAACGGTGCCGCGCCGGACTTGGTCGGGGGCGACAACCGCCATGCGATCAACGTGAACGTCCCCGCCGTTGCCACGAGCAACCTTACCCTGACCCTCATCGTCGCCGGGGCCGCCGGCAAAACCAACTACACGAACACCTTCAGCTACCGCACGGCGACGGTCCCGCCCAATGACAACTTCCCGCCGCTGGCCAAGGTGCCGGACAATGGCGGCGTCGTGTTCGGCGACAATACGTTCGGCTCGCTGCAATTTGGCGAACCGGTCCATGCGGGCGTGGCGAGCGTCGTCCGGTCCGTCTGGTGGAATTTTGCGCCGACCAACAGCGGCCCAGTGCTGGTGGACACGGCGGGCAGTTCCTTCGACACGGTGGTGGCTGTTTACACCGGCGGCACGCTGACCAATCTCACGTTGATCGCGGCGACCAATGACGTGCCGGTCAACGGGCAGGGCGGGAGCATTGCTCAGGGGTTCGTCAGCTTCACTGCGGCGGCGAGCACCACTTACCGCATCGCGGTGGCGAGCGCCTCCACCAACTCCGCCGGTTTGGTCCGGCTGCGGGTGCAATTCGGCGGAGTGCCGGACACCTCGCCGCCCATCGTGGCGATCACTAATTTCAGCAGCGGGCCGCTTTCCATCACCAATCCGACCAGCGGCCTCATTGTCACCAACGCCTCGCTGACCTTGTCCGGCACGGCGTTCGACCCGACCGCCAACGCCATCGGCGTCAGTCAAGTGCTGGTGCGGCTCAACAGCGGGCTCTCGACGGTCGCCTCGGGCACGACCAACTGGACCGTGCCCCTGTTCCTCGCCGCCGGCACGAATGTCATCCAGGTTTCCGCCGTGGATTTCTCCGGCAACAGTTCCACGCCGGCATCCTTTCAGGTCATCTACCGTGTCTTTGACCCGTTCAACGATGTGTTCGCCAATGCGCTCGAACTGGTCGGCACGTCGGGCGGCACCACCACCAATAACGCGAACGCCACGCTGGAGCCGGGCGAACCGCTCCACGCGGGCAAGCAGGGCGGCAAATCGGTCTGGTATTTCTTCACCGCGCCCTCGGATGGCCTGCTGTCCCTCACCACGTCGAACTCCACCTTCGACACGCTCCTCGCTGTCTATACCGGCACGCGGGTGGACCGGCTCACCGCGCTGGGGGCGAATGATGATGAACCGTCCGGGTCCGGGGTCCACAGCGACCTTGTCCAAGCCGTGCGAGCAGGCGTGCGCTACTACGTCGCCGTGGACGGGCTGTCCGGTTCATCCGGCACCATCATCCTCGCCTACAACTTCACCGCCGTGCCCATCTACGAGCTCACGGTCACCGCCTCGGCCGGCGGGGTGGCGTTCCCCAGTTCCGGTTCCTTTGCCAGCAGCGCCGTGGTGGACGTGACCGCCGTCGCCTCCAACGGTTTCAATTTCGTGACCTGGACCGGGGATTCACTGTCCCTCAACAACCCGCTCCGGATTACCCTCGCGCGGAACACCTCGCTCACCGCCGTGTTCGCCCGGCGTCTCCTAGCGGATGACTTTGAAACGGGCGCGGTGCGAGCGGGCCTCGGGTGGAACACAAATAACCCCACCACCAATATCGCTCCGTGGCGCGTGCTGGCGGCGTCCGGCAGCGCGACGAATACTCTCTCTGGCGGCGCGTTTCACTTCCGCTCCGGTGCCATCACCAGCAATCAGACAACCAGCCTGCGGTTGGTGGCGAACTGCCGGGCGGGGGCCGCCTCCTTCGGTTACCGCGTCAGCAGCGAAGAGTTCGGCCCGGTGCAGGGTGACTTCTTCGAGTTCTACCTGAACGGCGTCCGGCAGGTGCGCGCCAGCGGCGAGAGCGGTTGGCTGACGCACGCCTTCACGGTTCCGGCGGGCCTGAACACTTTGGAATGGCGCTACCTCAAGGATGCCTCCGGTTTCGCCAACCTCGACGCGGCCTTCCTCGACGAGTTGGACTTGCCGCTGGTGCAACCGGTGGACTTCACCGTGCCGGTGCGCGTCACGACGAACTCGGTTCAGATCGTCAGCGGCGGCGGCGTGCAGTTCCGCATCGAGGGCCAGACCAACCAAGTTTACCGGGTGCAGGCCTCCCCCGATTTGGCGAACTGGGTGACGATCTCCACGAACTACGCGCCCTACGGACTCATCCAGTTCACCGACCCGCAGGCGACCACGAACGGCAGCCGTTACTACCGGGTCATACTGCCCTGACCGGCGGACAATTCCCTTGCGGTCGGGCAGGCTTCGCCTGCGGCTCGCCGGCTTACTTCTCCCGAATCTGCAACTGATACGGCGCGGACAGGACACTGTCGGGCTTGGCGACCGGGATAGCATTGTATTCGAAGTCCACCTTCACCTTGTAGTTCACCAGGTTCGTGGTGGCGGGCACGGGCAGGAGCGTCTCCCAGCGGTGTTCCATCCGGGGCGTGCGGCGCATCGGGTAGTTGCTGTCGCCGACCTGGAGGTAAGGCTTGAGTGTCTCCTTCTTGAGCGCCTGACGGTTGCTGCGGAACTCGATCTCCACGGGATAAAGCCCCTCCGCGTTCCGGGTCTGGACGCGCGGGGTGAGTTGCGTGACGGACGAAGTCGTCCCGCAACCGACCAGCATCGCCGCCGCCAGGAGTCCGCCGAACCGCAGTGTCTTGCGCATAGTGACGCGAGTCTGGCCCGTCGTCGCGCGGGCTGTAAAGCCGGTTTTGTCACTTGCGAAATCACCCTCCCCCGTTACCGTCTGCCCCTTGAATTTCGGCTGGCTGACCGCGCGCCCGCTGACGACTAAACACGAATCACTAATTACTTTTCCCCGCTCATGGCCTTCCTCAACGACAACTACCTGAAACTCAAAGCCGGCTACCTCTTCCCCGAGATCGGCCGCCGCGTCAAAGCCTTCTGCGAGGCGAACCCCGAAGCCGCCAAGCGCCTCATCCGCTGTGGCATCGGCGACGTCACCGAACCGCTCCCGCCCGCTGTCATCACTGCGTTGCACAAGGCCGTGGACGAAATGGGGGTGCGCGAAACTTTCAAAGGCTACGGCCCGGAGCAAGGCTACGACTGGCTCCGCGCCGCCATCGCGAAGAACGACTACCGCGACCACGGCCTCGACGTGGCGGACGATGAGGTCTTCGTCAGCGACGGCTCCAAGTGCGATTGCGGCAGCATCCTCGACATCCTCGGCGGCAAAAACAAAATCGCCATCAGTGACCCCGTCTATCCCGTTTACGTGGACACGAACGTGATGGCGGGCCACACCGGCGAAGCCAACGAAGCGGGCGCTTACGGCAAGCTCGTTTACCTCCCCTGCCGCCCGAGCAATGGCTTCGTGCCCGAGCCGCCGAAGAAGCATGTGGATGTCATCTACCTCTGCTCGCCGAACAACCCGACCGGAGCCGTCGCCACGCGCGCGCAGCTCGAGGCCTGGGTGAAATACGCGCTCGAGCAAAAGGCCGTCATCCTCTTCGATGCCGCCTATGAGGCCTACATCAGCGACCCCGCCGTCCCGCATTCCATCTACGAGATTCCCGGCGCGCGCGAGTGCGCCATCGAGTTCCGCAGTTGCTCGAAGAACGGCGGCTTCACCGGCGTGCGCTGCGCGTTCACCGTGGTGCCCAGGACGCTGCTGGCGCAGACCAAGTCCGGCGAGTTCAAGCCCCTGCACCCGCTCTGGTCGCGCCGCATGACGACCAAGTTCAACGGCGTTTCCTACATCACCCAGCGTGGGGCCGAGGCGCTCTACTCGCCCGAGGGCAAAGCGCAGGTCCGCGCGCTCATCGAGCACTACATGGGCAACGCCGCCGTGCTGCGCCAGGGCGCGAAGCAGGCCGGCCTGAAAGTCTTCGGCGGCGTCAACGCGCCCTACATCTGGGTCCGCACGCCCAAGGGCATCACGAGTTGGCAGACCTTCGACAAGATTCTCGGCGACGCCAACGTCGTCATCACCCCTGGCTCCGGCTTTGGCTCGAAGGGCGAAGGTTACTTCCGCATCAGCAGCTTCAACCGCCGCGCCAATGCCGAGGAAGTTGCGCGGCGCTTGCAGGAATTGCAGTGGTGAGCCGGGAGCATCGGCCCGCCCTTCGCGTCCAACCCGGCGCAACTCGGTTCCACGCTTGCCCCTGTGGGCGGCGCTTTCCTATTGTCGCACCATGAAACGAACTCTCCTGCTCACCGCCGTCCTCGGCTGTCTGGCCTTGCCGGGCGGTGCCCGCGCGCAAAATCTCGTGGGCGACGCCGTGCGGCAGGAACTGGAAGACCGCCTCCGCCGCGTCGAGCGCGACCTCGAAGGCGTCAAGGAGGCGACCGACGCCCTCCGCAAGAAGCTCGCCGACCTTCAGCGCAGCTCCACACTCATCGAAGACTCCGCCGCCAAGTCAGCCACCAAAACCAGCAACATCCTTCAGACCACCGCCAGCAAGGAGGAGTTGAACCAACTCCGCGACGCGCTCAAGGAGAGCGAACGCCGCCGCATCGAAGACCAGAAGAAGCTCAGTGACGTGCTGGACCGCTTGCAACGGGAACTCTCCGCTGCCCCGCCCCCGGCCGCGTCGCCGGTGCGTCCCCCCAAGGCCAAGTCCGAGGCCCCGCCTCCGGATAAGGCCAAGGCGCATCCCTCCGGCGTCCCCGACACTGGCGTCTATCACGTCGTGGAGAAGAACCAGACCGCGCTGGAAATTCTCAAGGCCTACAACGACGACCAGAAAGCCAAGGGCCGCCCCGGCAAAGTCACCCTCAAGCAACTCGAAGCCGCCAACCCCGGCGCGGACATGAACAAGCTCCGCGCCGGCCAGAAACTTTTCGTTCCGCTTCCGGAGAAGTGACCCGCGCATGAAGTTCATCCGCCGCGCGCATCTCTTTCTCGGCTGTTTCTTCACGCCGATGCTGCTCTTCTACATCCTCACCGGCTGGTATCAGACCGTGGTCCCCAACCGCCTGAAGCACCCCAGCGAGGCCGAGACGCTCGTGCAGAAGTTCCGCGTGGTGCACTCGGACCAGATCTATCCCTCTGAGCAGGAGTTTGAGAAGCCCTCTTCCACCAAGCTCTTCAAAATCCTCGTCGTCGTCATGGCCATCGCGGCGACGTTCACCATCGGGTTGGGCCTGGTGCTCTCCTTCAAGCTGCTGCGGCCCGTCTGGCCCGTCTGGCTCTGTCTCGCCTTCGGCATCCTCCTGCCCATGCTCCTGCTCTGGCTAGGGCAACGGCGCTGACGGCGACGCCTTTCACCGGGCGAACTTGCCAGTCCTTCAACGAGCCGGGGCACCTGCCCCGTTCTTCCTCACAGCTTCCGCACCTGCAGGTTGCCGAAGTCCATCCCGGCCCCGGCGTCTTTGAGGCCAAGCGCGCCCTTGCCAGCAGGCACGGGCACGCGGGCCGTCTCCTTCTCGCCGAGGAAGACGATGGCCTCCGTGCCCTTCACCTGCACGCGGACGCGGCCGCCCTTGCCAGCCTCGATGCCGGTCTTTACCTCTGTGCCTTTCCCGTCGTGGCCGCGCACGAGCAGCGTCGGCGCGGCGTCGCTGGTCGCGCTCTTGCCGGCGCGGACATCCATGAGGAACTCCACGTCGCCGAACTCGGCCTCGGTCCACAACGTTTGCTTCGCGGCATCGGGGCCATCCTTCAACACGAGGTGCCAGTCGCTGGCCTGCCAGCGGGACTTGGCGTCGCCGGCGCTCTTCCAGCCGCGCAAGTCCGCGCCGTTGTAGAGCGGTGCCCAGCCGGGGTCGGTGGGCGCGACGAGTTCGGGCGCGGGATTGCTGGAGGGAAGTTCCTTGATGCGAAGGTTCCGGAAATCAATGTGCGCGCCTTCGCTTTCGAGGGCGAGGTAGCCCTTGCGATAGTTACAGTCATCGCCACCGGAGACTTCGTGGCCGTTGACGCTGAGGCGGAGCGAGCCGTTGTTGCAGACGATGTGGTAGTGGTTCCACTCGTTCGTGCCCTTGCTGTATTCGCCGCTGGGAAAGCTGCGCTGCCCGTTGTGCTTGCCGAGCGGTTTCATCGTCGCGCCGTGGATGGGGAAGACATCGCCGTGCGTGGTGAACCACTCGGACTTCTTGCCGTTCTTCTTCTCCCAATCCGTCGCGTAGCCGTGGTCGAGCACCTGCACCTCGACGCCGCGCAGGAACGGCACGCCGGGCGCGCTGATGGGCGTGCCCCAGATGAAGACGCCGGAGTTGCCGCCGTGCTCCAAGTGCCGCCACTCGACTTCGAGGATGAAGTTCTCGTATTGCCGCGTGCTGCGCAGCGCGCCGGTGGGCTTGCCGGTGCAATGAATCATGCCGTCCTTCACCGTCCAGGTCTCGGGCGCGCAGTTGATGTTCGTCCAGCCGACAAGGTCACGGCCGTTGAACATGGAGACGAAGCCGTCCTTGTCGGCGGCGTGAAGCGGGAGAGCCAGCGCGGTGAGGGCGAGGAGGAAGAGGCGTTTCATGTGCGGAGTGTAAGCGGACACGTCCGAACGTGTCCACGCTGCGGAGGACTAGTTCCGGCGTGCCCCAGAGCGCTCCGGGCACGCGCCGGACTGGGTCTCCGGCCTCCAGTGAACGCTCCGCCGTGCGTCGGCCAGGCTGAGTGAATTCCACTCTGCGGACACTTGGGGCGCGCGGAATCCTGCAAGCCGGCAGTTCTATGCACGACCGCGGAGGGAACCGAGGTTTGACATCCCGCTCGAAAACCGCTCGCATCGCCGCGACACAAACACCGCACACGCACCACACACTCCCATGGGCACCAAATACAACGTCGGCATCATCGGTTACGGCTGGGTCGCCACCGCGCACATCCCCGCCATCAACGAAAGCTCCCAAGCCCAAGTTACCGCCGTCTATTCCACCCGCCCGCAGGACGGCGCGGAACTTTCCGCCAAATACGGCTCCCCCATCACCACCTACACCAGCCTCGACGCCATGCTCGCCGACCCGAGCCTCCACGCCGTCTCCGTCTGCTCCATGCCCAGCCTCCACGCGAAGCACGTCATCGCCGCCGCACGGGCCGGCAAACACATCATCATCGAGAAACCCCTCGCCATGTCCCAGAAGGACGTGACCGCCATGATCGCCGCCGTCAAAGCCGCCGGCGTGAAAACCTGCGTCTGCTTCGAGTGCCGCTACAGCAGCCAGTTCCAGGCGACCAAAGCCGTCATTGACCAGGGCCTGCTCGGCAAAATCCACTACGGCGAAGTGGACTACTACCACGGCATCGGGCCGTGGTATGGCCAGTTCCGCTGGAACACCTTTAAGAAAGACGGCGGCAGCGCCCTCCTCACCGCCGGCTGCCACGCCCTCGACGCCCTCCTCCTCTGCATGGGCAGCGAAGTCACCGAAGTCACCAGCTACGACACCCGCTCCGCCAGCCCGACGTTCGCGCCCTACGAATACACCACCACCAGCGTCACCCTCCTCAAGTTCAAGAACGGGGCCGTGGGCAAATGCGCCGCCGTCGTGGACTGCCTCCAACCCTACTACTTCCACACCCACCTCGTCGGCAGCGAAGGCAGCCTCCTCGACGACAAGTTCCACTCCCAGAAACTCGCCACCAACAAAGCCAAGTGGAGCCAGCTCTCGATGAAGATGCTCGACTCCGGCGACGTGAGCGACCACCCCTACCAAAACCAG
>JAYTIO010000743.1:0-5173 GCA_043731805.1 Pedosphaera sp.
TGGACGGCGGCACCAACGCGCTGACCACGACGAACCAGCTCCTGGTCGTCAGCAACCTGGTCGCGGGGAGCGCGCACACGTTCCGGCTGGAATACGCGCTGCGCGATGGTAGGCGCTCGGCGCTCTCCGCCACGGGAGCCGGCACGACGTGGGGCGAGGACGCGAACTTCGATGGTTTGCCGGATGACTGGCAGGCGCGCTATTGGGGGCTGAATCCGCTGGGTTGGCCGTCCCCGAATGCGGACAGCGATGGGGACGGGGCCACCAACCTCCAGGAATTCCTCGCCGGCACCAATCCCACCAGCCGCAATAGCGCCCTGCGGCTGGACCTGACGCGCACCGGGCAGGGCCTCTGGCTCAATTGGAACACCGAGCCCGGCTCGGTTTACCAGGTGCAAGTTTCGACCAACGCGCTAACTTGGCAAACCTTGGGGGCCGCGCGGTTCGCGCCCGGGGCCGTGGACGCGGTAGCCGTGGGGGGCAGCGACCTCCGGTTGTATCGGATTATACGAATGCGATGAGGCCCGCCATGCGATTCATCACCCACAAACTACTTTTCTTGGGGCTGGCCTTCGGACTGGCCACCAGCGCCTCCGCGTTCTCTCTCATGGGGCCGCCGGCGAGTTGGCAGAGTGCGAGCATCGGCTACGGTCTTCCTAACGATGTGGGCGGCCCTATGAACATCGGCGAGGACTACCGCATCACGGTGCCCGTGTTTAACTACGGCTACGATGCGACGTTCCTAAATTTCTTCGGCTCCAACGGGGTGGCGGCAATCAATGCGGCGATGGCAATTCTGAACAACGTGCCGGCCGCCAGCGCGATGAGTTCCAACCTCGCCGAGTTTCCCATTCAGGCGGTCGGCCCACAAAACGACACTGCGGTCAACCTGCGTGTCTTCGACCTTAAGTCCGCCGCGCTCTCCACTGTGCTGGGTCAGATGGGCATCGCCAGCCCGGAGCGGTGGACGTATGCCTTGCGGGATCGGACGGTCATTGGCGGTGTCACCAACTACACCGTCGTCCAGCGGAATTTCGACCCAGTCAACCGGCGCCCCACCAACGTCGTCAACGGCGTCCTCTACACCTACTCCATCGTCGAGCCGATCCTGCCCGGCAACTACGCCGATGCGCGTGAGCGGCTGGCCAATGGGAGCCTGAGCACTCCCTTTATCACCGTCGCCAGCGTGGATGACGGCGGCGGCCTCGGGGCGGGCCTGTTCTTCACCAGCCTCACCCGGGACGACTATGGTGCGCTGCGGTATCTGCTCCGTTTCAACAACGTCCACACCGAAACCCTCCAGGCCAACCTCACGCTTGTGCCATTCAACTCGCCTTACAGCCTGCCGGGCGGCACCAACACCTCGACCAATGTTCCGATTACCCTTGCGCGCCGACCCGGCATTGACCGGGTGTCCTTCAACCCAGTCCCGATTGACTCCCTGTTGAACGTGACCCTGCGAGTGGTCACCAACCGCTACGTGGACACCTACTACCATCCTACCAACGGCTACCTCACCAACCAGTCGGTAGAGCGGGCGGTGGGGGTGCCTGATATCTTGTTCGTCGCCGGGGACTTGCTGGGCACCGGAGCCGGCACCTTGCTCTCCGGGGCCACGCTGACGCGCCCAACCAGCACCCGCTGGGTGAACAACTCCGCGCTGGCGGGGAACAGTTCCGGCTTTGGGACGGGCACGCTCGCCGGCCCCGGCGTGATTCCCTCCACCTTGGACACCAACTCCTCCGCCATCGTGATCGAGTTCAGCACGCTCGGGCCCAGCCGGCTGAACAGGGACAGCGCGGGAGGGCGGTTTTTGACCGAGCGCGATTACGCCACCAACGGTGTGTGGGGTTTCTTCGACACCACGACCATCTACTCCGTGTTCCCCGACGGCGTGACGATTCAGGACTTGGAACGCCAACTCTACGGACGATGAGCCGCCCCTTTCACCCAGTTAAAGCACCGCTTGGCTGCCGGTCCCGTGTGCGTGCCCTGAGGCTGGTGGTGGCGATGGCGGTGGCGCTCGGTTGGGCGGAGCCAACGCGCGGGACCGACCTGTCCTTCGTGAACCTCTCGGAGGTCGTCAACCCCCAGATTAACGCGGTGAGCGTGGTCAACTTCGGGCGGATCATCAGCTCCAACTCGTCGCTGACCTTGACCGCGTTCCCCTTCCAGACCCTGAACACGCTCAATTACACCAACACGATCAGTGCCAGTTTTTTCGCGTCAAGCAGCAGCCCCGGATTTCAGTTTGAGCTGATCACCAACACGTCCCGCTTTTTCTCCGACCACATCGTTAATCAGGGCGTCATTGAGGGGGACAACATCCTCCTCTCGGCGACCAACCTGATCAACTCGGGCAGCCTGATCGGCGGGACGCAAATCCAGTTGCGGGGCAACACCGTGGACCTCAGCCGCTCGGTCCTGTCCGCCTCGGGCGTCAGCGGTTCGACCTTCACCAGTTCGGGTTTCCGGTTCGTGGACACCAACGGGGTCGTGACCTACCAGAACCCCAGCACGGTCGCGGACGTGTATTGGGGCGCGGGCACGGGGAACGTCATGGCGGTCTTCGCGAGCTCGACCCTTGGGCTGGACCTGCAACAGTTGAACTCTGCCAGCGGCGGTTTTTTCCCTCCCAATGCCTCCTCTCCCACCCACGACATTCAGACGGTAACGGCCGGCCTAGGCAACAGCAACGGACTCGGCTTCGTCACGGGAACCAACTTCTACGCCTACGCCCGCACCAACCAGCAGGGCACCAACGTCACCGTCCAGGTCGTGCTGGTGCAGACCAACAGCGCGAATACCAACCTCACGGTGGACGTTCGCTTCGCCTCCTTCTCTGGCCCGAATTTCTTCGCCGGGAACACGCCGGTCATCCGCTTCGGCACGTTCGGCACGGACATCACCACCGGCGCGCTCTACACGAACAACCTGTATTTCTTCGACCTGCTGAACACGCGGTCCAACTCGTTGTTGTCGGCGAACCTGCAGGCCAGCTCCTCCCGTCCGGCGGCCTATGACGTAAGCCGCGACCCGTTCAATGACTTCTACTTCTCCGCCTCCGGCTTCAGCGCCACCAGCAACACGCACGTCACGAACATCGTCTATTATCAGCCGGGCTTCACGCTGGCCACGGTCACGAACAACCCCTATGCGGCGTATCAGATGGCCATTGGCAACGCCGCTTCCGTGCCCGGCTCCCCGAACTACTACGCCCAGTTGGACGACCCGACCAATTCCCCCGGGCGCGTGGACATCACCGCCAACAATCTGAACCTCAGCCTGGCCCGCATTCGCGCGGACGGCGTGGTGAGCATCCGGGCCACGAACCTCCTCAGCACGGTCGGAACGCTGATCGAGGCGCCTTACATCCAGCTCAACGTGGCGAACACCAACTCCACCTTCACGCTCACCAACTTCACCTCCACCCAGATCGCCCGCCCCAACGGCAATCTCTCTTTCTACAGCACTACTTGGACGAACTCCTTCACCAACGGCGGCACCCTGAACTTCCGCTATCACGTCCTCATGGTGGACGCCTCGCGCCTGACCGGCTTCGCGCCCGTGACCCTGCAGGAGTTCATCGTCCGGGGCACCAACGTTATCATCAACAACGACCTGAACATCGGGCGCATCATCGAGGTGAGTTCACCGGCGGTGACGTTCAACACCTCCAGCAAGCTGAACCTGCCGCCCTTCGTCACCACGAACCTCCTGTCCACCAACTTTCCGAACGTGAATTACTTCACGAACCTCGGGACCATCAGCGTGCCCTACCAGTGCGCCTTGGGCAGTGACCGGGCGACGGCGATCGCCAGCTTCGTGAACCGCGGCACGCTCACCGCCAACAGCATCGCCATCCGGGCCGTGGACTATGAAAGCACGGGCACGAACCTCACCCGCTCGATCCTCTCCGTGGCCAATGCCGGCGGCGGCCCCATCTCGATCCTCGCAGACTCGGCGAAGTTCGAGGGTGGCCCTGGCGGCGGACTGATCTCCGCCGGCGGCAGCATCCTGCTCGCGGGCAACCACCTCAAGATCCGCAACCACCGCTTCAGCACCGCCGGCACGCTGGTCTTGAGCCCGACCAATTCCTTGACCGACACCGGAGCCGCCGGCACCAACCGCGTGGACGTCGCGCTCGGCTTCAGCCTCACCGTCAAGCCGGCCAGCGGCGACCTGCTGGGCACCACGATCCGCACCACCGCGCGGTTCAATCTCGACGTGCCGCACGTCTGGGCGGGGACGGATTTTGGTCCGGTGGCGGCCGGCTACACGAACAACGCCGCGCTGGGCCGCCTGCTCATTGATACGAGCACCACGAACTCGAACAATCGCCTGTCGTTCTCCGGCATCGGCGCGCGCAACGCCCTTTACGTGGATTACCTCGAACTCTCCGGCACGGTGAGCAACGACCTCTCGCACCTGTTCATGGACACGAACATGGTGCTCTACTTTGCCAACGCGAACGTGCCCGTGGAGACGCTGGACGGCCAGCTCGGCGGGCGCCTGCGCTGGGTGAAGGACTACGCCGGGCTGAACACCGGCGTGGACGTGCGGCTCGCGGACGGACGCACGGTGAAGGTCAACGTCGCCAAGCTAAACAGCTTGCTGCTCGATTCCGACGGCGATGGCATCGTCAACGGCAGCGACCTCAGCCCGTTTGACGGCATTGTCATCAACAGCCGCGTGACCTTCACCAATGTCCCGCCGCTCACCGCGTTCGTCGCTTGGGAGGCGGCGGCGCAGACGGTCTATCAGGTGGAAGTGAAAACCAACCTCATGGTGCAGCTCGATGAGTTCATGGTGGACACCAACCTCTGGCGGTTTCACGCCACGGTCACCAACTCGGCCGCCACCAACCGCGTCATCGCCTTCCCCGACGTGATTCCGGCGGGCACCACGGAGCGCTATTACCGCGTCCTGTATCAACCGTAAGTATGCGCATGGCCGAACGACTTCAGCGACTTCAGGGGCGCGGCTGGGCACGCCGGTGGCTGGCCGTGTCACTCGTGGTCGTGACCGCCGCAGTGGCGGGCGTGGCCCGCGCCCAGAATGCTTCGGTGCCATCCATCCTGCTCGACGGCCAGCGGGTTCACCCCACCAGTCTGCTGGTGACATACCAGGCCATCACCACGGTGGCGGCGGCCGCCCCGGCGATCAACGCGGC
>JAYTIO010000744.1:0-2077 GCA_043731805.1 Pedosphaera sp.
GGAGGAGGGCTTGCTCGTGGGCATCTCCACCGGCGCGAACGTCTGGGCCGCCATCGAAGTCGCCAAGCGCCCCGAAAACAAAGGCAAGACCCTCGTGACCATCGCCTGCTCGACGGGTGAGCGTTACCTCAGCACCGCGCTCGCAGCCGATGCGCGGGCGGAAGTCGGGGCGTAGGCCACGCGTGACTTTGGATTGTAGCGGCGGTCTGTTGACCGCCGCTCTTTCTTTGGCACGGACAACGAGCGGTCACAGACCGCCGCTACAGGGTGGGGGGCGGCCCGTTCAGGAACCTCTTCACCTCCGTCCGCCACTCCTCGGGCTTTGCCTCTGCGTAAGACTGGTGCCCCAATTCGGGAAAGAGCTGCAACCGCTTCGGCCCGCCCAGCGCAGCCTGAATGCGCTCCACTTCGGCGACCGAAACACGCGGGTCGCGCCCGCCGTGCAACAGCAGCGACGGGCAACGCACCGCCGCCGCGTAGTCCACGGGGTTGTGCGCGAAGGCATCGAAACCGCCCGCCTGGCCGCCCCAGAACACGAGCAATTCCGCCAGCGGCCAGGCCGGCAAACGCATCGCGTGAAAGCGGTGCTGCACCGTGGTCAACATCCGGTCGAACGGGCACTCGATGATGAGCGCGTCAGGCTTCACGCCGTGCGCGTGGATGGCGCGCAAGCACGCCACCCCACCCATCGAGACACCGTAGAGCACGCGCCGTTTTCCGGGAGCGAGCTTGGCCGCCGCAGCGAACGCCGACGCCACATCCTCCGCCTCGTGCCAACCCACGCTCGTCGTATCCCCAGCCGAGCCGCCGCTGCCGTGGAAGTCCACCAGCAACGTGTCCCATCCCAGCACGCGGAATTCGACGGCTTGCGGCAGCAGCGACTCCTTACTCGTGCCGTAGCCGTGGAAAAGCAGGACCACGCCGTTGGTGGTCGGCGCAGTGGCCGGGACGAACCACGCCTCCAGTTCGTTTCCCTTCGCTCCGGGGAAGCGCGTGGTTTGAAAGTCCAGCCCGACATCCTTCGGCGTCCGCCGGTTCTCCGGTCGCAGTAGTGTCACGCCCGCCAGCAGCACCCGCGCCTTGGCCAGCCCACCGAGTTTCTCCGGCGACGCCGTGCGTTCCCCGCTCCGCACGAAGCGCGACATCGCCCGCGCGTGCGCCCAAGCCACGAGGTTTATCGCGACGAAACTAGCCACGAGCAAGACGCCTACAGCCAGCCGCCAGCGCCGGCGGAGTCGTTGCAACAAGTGCTTCACCTAGCCGGCAGAATCAGACACCTTCAGGCGCAAAACAATTATCAATCTCCGAAGTCACCTCATGGCCCTCAACTTCAAAATCTCCGCCCCGTCCGGCGCTGGTGCCGGCCACGACACCAACTCCACCCGCACCCTGCTCCTGGTGGATGACGACCAAGCGATGCTCTTCACCTTGCGCAGCCTGTTCCAGCGCGAGGGCTGGCATCTGCTCGAAGCCAGCAGCGTCCGGGAGGCGATGAAGCTTTGGGAGGCGAACGAGAAATACATTGATGCCCTGGTGACGGACTACCAGTTCGAGGGCACGCAAACGGGGCTGGACCTGGTGATGTTCGTGCAGGGCCAGCAGCGCGGCTTCCCCTGCGTCGTCATCAGCGGGACATGGACGCCGGAGAAGACCCCGCGCGACGAGCCGCAGAACAACGTCTTCTACCGCGCCAAGCCCTTTGGCATGCGCGAAATGCTCGACCTCATCAACCGCATCACCGTCCCCGGTGCCGCCCCGGCGGAGGAAGACTGAAGCAGGTGGAGCCGTCGGAAAGCGGTGGGGGAAGTAGTTAGTGATTAGTAATCAGTGGGACACAGCCCCCACAGCCTCGGACTAATCACTAATCACTAATTACTAATCCCGAACTCCGAAGTCGAACGGCGGGCGAAGCCCGCTTGCGCGGGGAGTGCCCGCCGCTGGCGGGCCGTTTTCGGCGGCCCGCCGAAAACTTCGTTCCACTCACTTTTTTCCAGCCGTGGAAAGCCAGTGAGTGAACGAAGGTTTGGGCGGGTCGCCCAAACCTGCACGCGGGCCGCGTGCGCTCCCCATCCCACTT
>JAYTIO010000745.1:0-3160 GCA_043731805.1 Pedosphaera sp.
TCGAAAACTTGTAGCCGCGGCGATACTCGAACTTCTCGACCGCCTTCATCAGGCCCATGTTGCCTTCCTGGATGAGGTCGAGGAAGGAGAGGCCGCGGTTCGTGTATTTCTTCGCGATGGAGATCACGAGGCGCAGGTTGGCCTCGACCATCTCGGTCTTGGCCTGGAGGGCCCGGGCGGAGAAGTGCAGGAGCTGCTTGTAAGCGGTGAGGTAGTCCTCGTAGGGCATGCGGACGAACTCCTCGAGCGCCCGGATTTTCTTCCGTTCGCCGTCGGCGATGGCCTGGGTCTGGGTGGACTTGCGGTGCGTCTCGATCTCCTCGATGGCGCGCAGGCTGACCTGCACCTTGTCGTGGATGTTTTCGGCGACGAGCGCCATCTCCTCGATGACCTTCTGCTTGTAGAAGAATTTGGGGAACGAGCGCTGGAGCTTCTCGTCGGTCTTTTGGAAGGCGACGTGCTCCTTGTCCTTCTTGGCCTTGTTCGGGGCGTGCTGCCAGGCGGCGTAATGTTCGTCCACCGTCTGATCCTGGCCGCGGACTTCCTTGACCAGCTTGCGCAGGGCCTTGAGGTGGTTGTCCCGGCTCTCGATTTTCTTGTCAATGATGACGCGGTCGAAACGCTCCTTGGGCGGCTCGGAGATGAGTTTCTCTGCCAGCGCGATGTGCTCTTTGCCCGCGAAGCCTAGGCTGTAGATGATGCGCTTGACCTCGTTCTCGGCGTCTTCGATGCGCTTGGAGATTTCGACTTCCTGCTCGCGGGTCAGGAGCTGCACCTGCCCCATTTGCTTGAGATACATCCGAACCGGGTCGTCGAGGATGTCGAGGCGGTTCTTGTCCTCCGGTTCCTCCTCCGGCTCGGGCTGCTTGACGCGGTCCACCTCGGCCTGGTCCACGATCTCGATCTCAAGGTTGCGGAGCTTGCTGTAAATCTCGTCGAGGTCATCCGCAGTGACGATGCTGTCGGGCAAGGTGTCGTTGATGTCGCCGTAGGTGAGGTAGCCCTGCTCCTGCGCGAGGCGGACCAGTTCCTTGACCTTCTCCGTCAGGTCCACGCCGGCCTGGGTCTTGATGGCCTCGGTGAGCAAGGGGGCGCCGGCGGCGGGGTCCGTGCCCGGAGCCGCCAGCGGAGCGGTAGCGGTGACCTCGGGGGTGAGCGGCTTGGGCTTGGCGGCGGGCGCACCGTTTTCGGGCTTGGCTGACTTGCGCGGCGCGGGTGCAGGCTTGGCGATGGGTTTCGTGGGGCCGCTCTTGGTGGCGGGCTTCGCGGGCTTAATCTTGGCCATAGTGTCGGTCGGGTGCATTCCGGCTTTCCGCGCCGGAAAAGAGCCGCCGAATATGGTTACGCCCCCCTATGGAGTCAAGCGGCCAGATGGGATTTGTGGACCCCATGAAAATGCCCGCGACTTGACCCTTGCCGAGGGAGGCAGGCACCGGAAGCGGGCCGAGGAAACGGCGCTTCCAAAAACATTTTCCCCAGCTTGCATCCCCCTGCCAAGCCGGGTGAATTCACCCGGCCACCATCCGCCTCGCCCGGTTTTCCGCTTCCCGCGCCGTCCGCGTCACGCCTATGGTTTGGCTATGCGCATCCTCATCGCCGAAGACGATCCGGTTTCCCGCGAGTTGCTCCGTCACGCTATTGCCGCGCTCGGCCATGAGATCACCGAGGCGGCTGATGGGCGCGCAGGCTGGGAGGCGTTTCAGAAAGCCCCCGCCGACGTGGTCATCACCGACTGGATGATGCCGGAGATGGACGGCCCCACGCTGTGCCGCCGCATCCGCGAGGTGAAGACGCGGCACTATGTCTATGTGGTGTTCCTGACAGTGGTGAATGGCCGGACGAGCTATCTGGAGGCGATGGACGCGGGCGCGGATGACTTCCTGAACAAGCCCCTCGACCGCGAGCAGCTCAAGGCCCGCCTGCGCGTGGCCGAACGCATCGTCGGCCTGCATCGGGAAATCGGCCAACTGCGCGGCGCGCTCCGGTTCTGTCCCGGCTGCAAGAGTTACTGCGATGAGCAAAACCGCTGGCAGCCGATTGAGAATCTGCTGGAACCCACCCTGCAAACCGAGGTTCAGCCCCGCATCTGTCCCGACTGTGAAGGGCGGTTGGCGCGCGCCGGGGCGGACTAGCTCCGCAGTCGTCTCACGCAAAGGCCGCTCTGGCCAAGGCCGGGTTGCAAGCAGCCAAGATGCGCCTCGGTGGTCGCTCAGTTTCCCGTTCCCAGCCAGACCGCGGCGGCGGCGGCGGCGGTGTGCAGCGCCCAAATCACCGCCACCGCCTGCGGCTTGCCCAGGCCGCGCCGCACGAGCCGGTGGGAGAGGTGGTTGGTGTCGCCTTCCCAGACGGGTTTGCCCGCGCGCCAGCGGATCCACATGACGCACACCAGGTCGCCGAGCGGGACGGCTAGCACGAGCAGCGGTGCTAGGACGGCCAGCGGGCGTGGGTTTTGCGCGGTGTAGAAGTGCGGGAGAATCGCCAGCACGGCGAGCAGGAAGCCGGTGAGGTGACTGCCGGAATCGCCGAGGAACGCGCTCGCCTTCGGGTAGTTGTAGGGCAGGAAGCCTGCCAGCGCGCCCGCCGCCAGCAGCGCGAGCGAGGCGACGAGGTATTGCCCTTGCCCGGCGGCGATGGCCGCGAAGGCCGCCGCGCCGATGGCTCCGAGGCCGGCACAGAGGCCATTCATGTTGTCCAGGATGTTGACCGCGCTGATGACGGTGAGAATCCACAGCACGGTCACGCCGTAGCTCAACACCGGGGCCAACGGGTGCTGAGGGAACAGTTTGATGCGCACGCCCGCCAGCGCGACGAGCAGGGCGATGCCGAGTTGCGCGGTGAACTTCGGGCCGGCGCGCAGCTCGTGTTTGTCGTCCAGCCAGCCGAGCAAGACCATCCCCAGTCCGCCCGCGAGGATGGCGGCGAGTTGGAGGCCGCGTCGCTCAAAACCGTAAGCGATTTTCTCCACCGTGCTGGCGGGGAGCGCGCCGAGTTGCAACGCCACGGCGCCGAGCAGCAGCGGCAGGAGCAAGCCCGTCAGCACTGCCAGTCCGCCCGCGAGCGGAATCGGGGAGTCGTGGATTTTCCGGTGCCCGGGGCCGTCCACTAGGCCCGTGCGCACGCACCACGCACGCCACAGCGGCAGCGACGCGCACGTCGCGAG
>JAYTIO010000746.1:0-4385 GCA_043731805.1 Pedosphaera sp.
GTTGGTGGACATGGGCGGTGTTACGACAATCTGGCTCCGGAAAAATAGAACGTTTGATCTAATCCCTATCCTAGCAATTAATTGTTCTATTAGTACTACAACGAGACTTCGCATTACTCCGAGACTTCGGGTTATGACTCCGAGATTTTAAGATTACACTCTCAGGCGGCATCCATGCGAAGGAGGTCGCCATGAGAAGCAAACGCGAAGGTGAGACGCGGCGCCAGGCCGGGCAGCCGCCTGCTAGTGGACGAGCGCCCGGCCAGCCGTTGACACAGCAAGATGTGGACGCGAGTGCGGACGAATTGACTGGCTTTCTGCGATTGTGGGCAGATATATGGCCACGACGCGAGCAACGGGATTGGTCGGCCTTCTACCTGTGCGGTCAGTTGGCCAATCTGGAGCGCAAGACAAT
This sequence comes from Pedosphaera sp., assembly GCA_043731805.1. Lineage (GTDB taxonomy): Bacteria > Verrucomicrobiota > Verrucomicrobiia > Limisphaerales > SXTU01 > SXTU01. The sequence goes on from JAYTIO010000746.1 coordinate 416, forward strand.
TGAGCCAATGGTGTTGACTTTGAAAGGGCCGGATGAGAACGCGATGCGTGGGCTGCAACAGTTCATTGGTCAGAGTGACTGGAGCGTGCACCCCAAACGGGAGCGCTTGCAGCAGTTGGTCGGCCGCTGGCTGGGTGAACCGGAGGCGGTCTTGATCTTTGACGGTAGCGGCTTTCCCAAGCAGGGGACGTATTCGGCTGGAGTCGCGCCACAGTACTGCGGCGCGTTGGGCAAGATCGCCAACTGTCAGGAAGGCGTGTTTGCTGTTTTCACCAGCACGCGCGGATACGCGTTCGTGGATGGTCGCTTGTATATCCCGGAGCGTTGGTTCGGCGACAACTACCGTGTGCGCCGCCAAACATGTGGGCTGCCCGCTGACCTGTGCTTCCAGACCGAGCCCGAGATCGCCTTGGCCATGCTGGCCGATATTCTCGCGGCGGGCCACTTGCCCTTCCGCTGGATCACTGCCGATGAACATTTCGGCGAGATTCCAGCCTTTTTGGATGGAATCGCGGCGACCGGCAAATGGTATCAGGTCGAAGTGCCAGTCACGACCCGCGTGTGGTTGCGCACGCCGCCAGTTCAGCCACCCGGGCCAGGCCTGATGGGGCGTCCGCGCCTCCACCCACGCGTGGCGCCGCGCGCTGCACGACCGTTGGAACTGCACGCCCTGGCGGCCCAGTTGCCGCGCTCGGCCTGGCACCGCTGGACCATTAAGGAAGGTAGTCGCGGACCGTTGGAGGCGGACTTCGCATTTGTGCGCGTGACCGCGGTGCGTGACAACTTGCCGGGGCCGCGCCAGTGGGCAACCTTTCGTCGCCCACTGGCCAACCCGGCCGAGGTCAAGTGCTACCTCAGCAATGCACCCGCCCAGTGTCCGCATACCGAACTGGTGCGCGTCACGGGACAACGCTGGCCAATCGAGACCGCGTTTGAAGAAGGCAAAGGGGAAGTCGGGCAAGATCATTATGAAACCCGCAGTTGGCTGGGGTGGCACCACCATATGCTGCAATCGTTCCAGGCGCATTTGTTCCTGATGCGCTTGCGTCTGGTGTTCAAAAAAAAGCCCAGCGCTCACAACGGCTCAAGCGCGCCAGTTGATTGCCCGCGCCATCGAACAACACAGCCACCATTTGCACGATCTGGGTGCCGTGATCCACTATCGCCAGCGCCGCAATCACGCAGCCTACCGCTCGCACCGTCAGCGGACACTCGTGCGGCACCGGCACAAACGCCAAAAACGCTAATTTCTCGAAATCTCGGAGTAATAGACCGAAGTCTCGGAGTCATGTGAAGTCTCGGAGTAATACTAGGTTGAGTCGAAAAATGAACCCCACGTTCGCGGAGGCGTACCCTAAGCCTTCTATCGTCCCGCGCGATTTTGCCATTCAAAAGCAGCGCAATCCAGAGAGGAGGTGACATGCCTCGGAAATTAGGACCAGGTAAAATGAGAGTCCAGCGCCCCTACCACAGGTACTCGGGAAAAGCGGGTAAATATTAACGAACACAAGTGCCGGGTGGGGCGAAACGGCGTATACTCCGGGGATCCCTTCATGGATAGGAGCCTTTCATGCGCTCTACCCCGGCCGAACGTGAAGACCTGGCGCGTCGCAAAGAACAATGGATCCTGCGCAGCGAGCAGGGAGAAGACCCGCAGCGCGTGCGCCGCGAGTTGCATCTGGCGTTGAGCCTGGCGACCTTGCCCCGGCTGAACCAACGCTACCGACAGGGTGGGCGCAAGTGGCAAGCCTTGCTCGAACGGCGGCATGGCATCGCGACGAAAGGGACGCCGGAAGTCAAAGCCTTTGTGGCCAAAGCCAAGGCGAAGAATCCGCAGGTGACGGCGGGGGCCTTGGTTGGGCAAATCTGGGAGCGGTTCGAAATCGAGATCTCGCTGAACCGGATGAATGAATTGTTGCGGGCGGCCGGGTTGAACAATCCCGTCGGGCGGCCCAAAGTGAACCCAGCCGACCCAGCCCCCAAGGCGCCCGCGCGTGACGTCGATTACGCCGGGGCGTTTTTTCCCCCTCGGGGCGCTGAGCGAACTGGGCGTGCCCGAGGTCGTGCAGGCCGTCGTTGAGCAGGGGTGGGCCAAGACGCCGACGCGGGTGTTGGGAGCCGCCTGGGAATTAACCTGGGACAAGATTGTTCACCTGATCTTTTTGCCAGTGCTGGATGCCACGCGCCCGTGGCAGTTGCGCTACACCCTGGGCACCGGATTGTTGGGGGTGTGCCAGACGGCTTATCGTTTCGAGACGATTCAGCGCACGCTGAGCGAATTGGCTCACGCGCAACTGGGTACGCCGTTGCGTTACGGCCTGGGGCGGGTCTGGGTTAAGACGTTGGTCGGAAGCGAGCGGCCCTTGCACCTCTATATTGATGCGCATCTGAAACCGCACTGGACGCACATCTTTATGCCGTGTGGGCACGTGGCGATGCTCAACCGCGTCATGCCCTGCACGCGCCAGATCATGGTCACCACCCCGGAAGGCTACGTGTTGGAGATTCTTGATCGCGTTGGGGATGGGCATCTGAGTCATGACTTGCCGGGGATTGAACAGGAGTTGGAGCGGGTCACCCGGCATGCCGTGACGCTGACGATTGTGGATCGCGAAGCCAACAGCGTCGAATTGGCTCAAAATTACGCCCACAGTGACCATTTTGCCCTGCTGACGCTGCTCGACGATTCGGTGGCGGCCGGGTTGGTGCTCGGTACGCCGGAGGCCGCGCAGATCTTTCGACTGACGGGACGCTGGCAATCGCTGACGGCCGAACCCGGGGCGTCGCTGGCGCCCGCGGTCTGGGGGCCCGCTCGGCAGGATTCCGAAGACCCGCGCGTGTTTTGGCTGGTGCGCGAGGACGCGACGGACCAACTGCGGGCCGTCTACAGTTTGAGTCAACCCGTGGCCGACTGCGCCCCCGACGTCGCGGTTGTGCTCCAGGGGAGTGGCGCGCGCCGGGTTTATCGGGCGCGCTGGCCGGCGATGGAAGGGGTGATCCGCGAAATGGTCGCTGGGGCCAACCTGAATGAGAACTACGGCTACGACTCTTATGAAGTGCCCAACCGTTTGCGCCAGCGGCAGTTCGCGGAGGCTGAGGCGCTGGTCGGCGTCACCGCCAAGCAGTTGGACCACGTCCAGGCACAGATCGCGCAAACCCAGACCCACCTGATCGAGCGGGTCGAGACCCTCACCGCCCAACAGGCTGAGCTGGCCCAAGGGCAGATCGAACGCGGCGCCGAGCAGCAAGCCCGCCAGCAAGCGGGCCAATCCACCCGGCGGGTTGAGCAGCAACTCGCCGCGTTGGAACATCAGACCCATACCTTGGCCGAGCGCGCGCTGCGTCTCAGCGCGCGGGCGGAGAGCGGCCCGTTGGCGAAATTGAACGCCCGCTGCGGTGAGTTGGAAGCCAAACTGGCGGAGCGGCAAACGACGCTCCAGACGATTGATCTGACCCAACTGATGTTCGAGCGAGATTTGGAAAAGGATCAGATCATGACTGACTGGCAAGCGGCCCTGCTCAATGCTCATCGCTGGTGTGGTGCGCACTACTTCAGCGGGGAGTGGAGCCGATTGGAATTGGAGACTGCGACCGCGCGCATCTACCGGCAGCGAGGGCATGTGGTCTACACGGACGACCAGGTCACGGTTACCCTGGCCATGTTTGCCGATCGCGCCGAACAGGGCTTAGCCGCAGCGGCGTGTCTGAAGTTCAACGCGGCGCAGGTTCAGGATGCCGCCGGGCGACTGATCGTGATGGGCGTGGCGCCCTTCAGCAACTGTGTTCGACAATTCTAAATCGCTTTTCCCGAGTACCTGAGTCAAGGGAAATTGTTCTGTTAAGGGGCTTTGGGAAGCTTAAAGATTTCGGGCGAAAGCTGATGGTGCGGAGCGGTCACCGTCGAAGGGCCGGGGCGTCGCAAAACAGACAAGCTATGACTCTCTCTTTGACCCAATCGAAAAATTCGTAG
>JAYTIO010000747.1:0-7737 GCA_043731805.1 Pedosphaera sp.
GGCTGGTCGGACTTGCTGCGGTCGTAGGACTGGTGGGCCACGCCACGCCAGGAAATTGGCGCGCGGTCATTCGAACTTCAGGTTTGTGCTGGGCAACAACTGCTTCACCGCTGCCTGCAGCTCGGGGCTGAATGGGACGCGGCCACTGGGAACCAACCGCAAGGCCTTCAGATGCGCGAAGTCCTTGAGCAAAGGCACGCGCGTTTCGGGAAGCGGGATGTTGCTCAACTCGAGGTTCTCCAGTTGCTTCATGCCGGTGAGGGTTTTCAGGTCGTCGTCCGTGGTGAGCTTGCAATCGGTGAGCGTTAGCCGCTTGAGGGTCTTGATGCCCTTGATGGTCTGGATGGCTGCAGGTGCGGTGAAGCCTTCGCCGAGTTGCAGATACTCCAGCGGCAGCGCGGTGATGTGTTGCAGCGCAGCGGCCGTGGCGTTGTGCGTGCCGACTTCGAGGCCTTTCAGCTTGGACATTTTGGCCAACGCCACTGCGCCCGCATCGGTGAATTTGGCGTGCGCGAGCACGAGGCTTTCCAGAGTCGGGAAGCGCTCGCAGATTAGCCGCAAGCCTTCGTCATCAATGCTGCTCCCACGGAGGCTGCACCGCGTCAGGCGCGTCGAGTCCTCGAACTTGGCGAACGCATGGCCCTTCATCGCGGTGCCGACGAACGAGAAGGCTTCGAGGTTCTTGAGGCCCGCGAGTTTCTCCAGTCCGGCGTCACTGAGCTTCCCGTTGTTGGTGAACCGGAGTGATTTGAGGTTGGTCAGCTTGCCGATGGGCGCGATGCCATCGTCGCCGAGCTTGGTAGCGATGACGTTGAGTGATTCCAGAGCGGTGAGTTCGCCGACGTGAGCGAAGAACGCGGCATCGTAGGGGTCCACTTTGCGGTGGTCGTGCGGTCCGGCGTTGGGGATGGCGAGATCCACCAGCCGCAACGTGTCGAAGACGGACAGCTCGCCGCCCGCCGCCGCCTTCAAGCTCGCGGGCGTGGTGTTGGTCGCTTCGGTTTTTCCTTGGCCGACCTTGATGGCTTCAATCACGGCTTGCGCGTGCGCACGTTGCGCGGCGGCGGCGAGGATGGCGCGGGCGTGGGTTTGCAAAGCTTGTTTCAACGCGGCGTTGCCGGTGGCGGCAATCGCGGCATCAAGCTGGGCGCGGGAGGTGACTTTCGTGAGGTCGGGCGGTTGCGCCGACAACGACGAGGCCAAGATCAGGAACGAGGTGGTTAGGGTGAACGCGAGGGGACGAATCATGATGGGTGCTGAGTTGAAACTGACGGCTAATCCCGCCCGCTGAACTCCTCTTCGCGAGGCAGGGCGATGACTTTCCAGGTGGCGGGGTAAAACCGGACGATGCGCCGGGGCCGGTAGCCTTCCAGCATCATGCCGCATTGCACGGTGATCTGAACCCCGCTGCTGCCCGGCTCGACGGGGATTTTTTTGATGTCGAGGATGTTGCCGCCCTTGCGGTCGTTCACCGGGTCGTAGGTCATCAGGCTCTCGCATGCGACGGCGATGCCGCCTTTCGGAGCGTTCGGATTGACCTCGCCTTTGGAGAACGGCCAGCCGAGCGGCTCCGGGTTCGTGTTGGTCAAATCGTTGAAGAGCTTCGCATCCACGCCGCCGAAGAAGGTGATGGTGACCAGCTGCTTCTCGTCATCCACGGCGTGCACCCAACCGGGCAGGCCGCGCTGCCGGATGTGGTTGCGATGGCGTTCGAGCTGGTGGGCGGTGGCGAGCTGGCGGCTGGGTTCATCGAGCCAGATTTCGAGCACGCGTCCCGGGCCGTAGAGCGTAGCCCAGGTGAGGTTGAACAGCGCGGTTTGGCCGGGGGCCAATGACTTGAGGTCGCCGATCCCGGTGCCTTTCAGCACGCGGGTGCTGGTGAGGAGGTCGAAGAGTTTCGGCTGGCCGATGGGCTTGCCATCCTGCTGCAAGGTCGCGCTGAACCGGTTGGTGGCGAGGTCCACGGACTCGATTTTCCACGACTGCTTTTGCCGCGCGTGAAAGCTGAAGTCATCCTCCAAGCGGAAGCAGCGGCGGAAGTCGGCGTCGGGGGTTTGGCGGTTGTTATGCGGGCCGAGGGGCAAGGGAGATTTTTCCTTGGGGTCCTTCAGGTAGAACAAGCCGCGGAGGTGCGTGCCCAGCGGGATGTCCTGCAACGCGGCGGGTGCGCCGTGATAGTAGATGGCTCCATACGGCAGCAGCTTGGCGTCCACGGACAGGTCCCAAACGCCGCGGTCCTGACTGTCGTCGCGGTCCACGCGGATTTGGAAACGGCGCTCCAAGTGGTCGCTCCGAATCAGCTCGCCGGAGATGGCGTGGGCGGAGCCTTCCGGCGGGAACTGGCCCTCGACGAGCTGATACCATTCCAGCTTGGCTTCCTTGTCCTTGCCCTTGGCGGGCTTGCTCTTGCTGACCTTCACGCTCGCCAGTCCGTCGGCGTCCGTGCGGAACTTGGGCGCGTCCTGCGCGTGGAGCAGGCACACGGTGAGGAGCAGGCTGAAGCCGATGAAGAAGGGACGCATGACGGAATGCGGGAGGACGGGTTGGTTTGCTCGGCTCAAGCCAGCAACTCCTTCAGCGGTCGCACGCTGTCCTGGAATCGGTCCGCCTTCACGTCCACGCGCTGGAGCATGGTCAGCAGCAGGTTGCTCAGGCGCGCGTCGCCGTCCACGGGACGGGAGCAAACGCGGTAGTGGGCGTTGGCGTCGGCGACGTTGTATTGGCCGAGCTTGGGCAGGTTGAAATCGAGGTGCTGGCCGTGCTGGTAGCCGAGGGCGCGACCGCCGGCGAGGAGCGTGGGCAGGTTGGCGTTGCCGTGGCTGTGACCGTAGGCCATGCCGCTGCCCCAGAGCACTTGCGTGGTGTCGAGCAGCGGTTGGCCGTTCGCCTCTTTGTGCGCCTTGAGCTCGTCGAGGAAGTAGCTGAGTTGCTCGACGAGGAAGGTGTCGGTTTGCGTGAGCCTACGAAGCTGCTCGGGGTCGCCGTTGTGATGCGAAAGCCCGTGGCGGGTCTGCGAAATGCCGATGTCGGGAATCGCGCCGCCGTTGGACTCGCTGCAAATCATGCAACTAATGACTCGCGTGGAATCCGTGCGCAACGCCATCACCATCAGGTCGAAGAAGAGGCGGTGGTAGTCCGCGACTTTTTTCATGTCGAGCCGCTGGCTGAGGCGCGAGGCGTCGCCGCCGGCGAGCGTGGGTTTGGGGATGTTCAGCCACTCGTCGGCGCGTTGGGTGCGGGTCTCCACCTGGCGCACGGCGGTGAGATACTCGTCAAGTTTCGTGCGGTCCTGACTGCCGAGTTTGTGGGCCACGCGTTTGGCGTCGTTGGCCACGAGGTCGAGGATGCTGCCGCGTCGGCTGAGGCGGCGACGGAGGGTTTCCTTGCTCTCCTTTTCCACGCCGAAGAGCTGGTTGAAAATCTGCTGCGAGTTGCGTTCGGCGGGAATCTGGATGCCGTCCTTCGACCACGCGAGCGAGTGGCCTTCGATGGCCAGTTCCAGCGAGGAGAAACGCGTGGACACGCCCTGCGCCTCGACCATGAGCTGGTCGGCGGAGACGGTGTTGCGGAAGGCCCCGCCGTCGCCGGGGACGTTGGCCCCGGTGAGCCAGACCTTGTCGCAGTTGTGGTGCTTGCCGAGGACCATGGGATGGTGCAGGCCGCTGATGGGCGTGACGTCGGAGCGGTGCCGTTCGAGCGACTTCAGCGGGGTGCTGAACTCAAACTCCCGGCCCGCCTTTTCAATCTGCCAACTCAGCGTGTTGACGCCGTTCGGGATGTAGAGAAACACGCTGCGTTTCGGCGTGGTCGGGGCCGGCAGCGCGCCCATGCAATCGAGCAACGGCAGGGCGATGGTGGCTCCGAGGCCGCGCAGCGCGGTGCGGCGGCTGATGCGCCAGTGGTTCAGGTTGAGGTTGGCCATAAATTTTGGTGGGTGGAATTTCAGCGCTTGGCGAACAGGTCGGAGAGGACGAACGCCTCCAGCAGGTCGCGCAGGCGGTAGTCCTTGGCCTTGCTCGCCTGGGCGATGCCCGCGAGACCGTCGCGGTCGCCGAAGGACATGCTGCGGCGGAGGCCGTAGGTGGCGAGCTTCTCGATGAACGTGGCGTTAAACGTGTCGAGGTCGGCGAGCAGCAACCGCTTGAACTCCTCGGGCGTCTCGTAGGTGCGACCGTCGGGCAGTTTACCTGCGGGATTCACCGCCGGGTTTTTACCCGCGCCGTCCGTGATTTCCTCCGTGCGCCAGCGACCGATGGCGTCGTAGTTCTCAAAGGCGAGGCCGAGCGGGTCAATCCGGCTGTGGCAGGAGGCGCAGCTCGGATCGTGGATGTGGGCCTCCAGTTTCATCCGCAGCGTGGCCTTCGGGGCATCCACCGGATTCGGTGCGATGGGTTCGACGTTCGGGGGCGGGGGCGGCGGGGACTTGCCCAAGATGGCTTCCGACAACCACACGCCGCGATGCACCGGCCGGTGGCGCGTGCCGTCCGACGTGAGCGACAGGATCGCCGCCTGAGTCAGCAGTCCGCCGCGCCGGCTGTCCGTCGGCAACGCGACGCGCAGAAACTCGTCGTTGGCCCCAGCCGGGCTGGGCAGCCCGTAGAACTGCGCCAGCCGCGCATTAACCATGCTCCAGTTGGAGTTCAGGAACTCACGCAAGGTCAGCCCGCCGTTCAGCACCTCGTGGAAGAAAGCCCGTGGCTCGCGCACCATGCTCTTCTCCAAGTGCGCGTCGTAGTCGGGGTAAATCTTTTTGTCGGGCGGGAAGCGGCCGACGTTGCGCAGCTTCAGCCACTGCGAGGCGAAGGACTCGCTGAAGCGCGCGGCCCGCGCGTCTGCCAGCATCCGGGCGACCTGCCGCGACAGTTCCGCCTTGTCGCGCAGCTTCCCCTGCTCCGCCAGCGCGAACAGCTCGTCATCGGGCATCGTGCTCCAGAGCAGGTAGGAGAGGCGGGAGGCAAGCTCCCAGTCGTTCAGCTCGTTCCGGTTCGCGGACTCGTCGCCCTCGGCGATGAAGACGAAGCTCTTGGAACAAAGGATGGCGAGCATGCTGGCCTTCACGGCATCGCGGAACTTCTCGCCCGCCGCGCGCTCGGCCTTGGCGATGCCGACGAACTCGTCCAACTCCTCCGCCGTGACGGGACGACGAAACGCGCGTCGCGCCAGCCGGCCCAAGCCCTCGCGGACTTGGTCCATTTTGCCGTCTTCGCGCGGCACATACTCCTCGCGCCGCCGCTGTTCCTCGTCGGTGATGATCGGTCCACGCCATGCGACCGAATCCATGATGAGAAAGGGATAGCGCGGGCGGCCCTGCTCATCGGTCAGCTTCATCTGCCACGGGCTGCGGCCTTCCTTCGTGCTGACGAAGGGCCGGTCCCCGTGGCGACCGGACGGCGGCGTGTTCGACGGCCCGGGCACGTCGTTGATCACATGGATGCTGGGTCGGCCCTTGGGCAAGTGCGCGCGGAACGTCACCGTGATGGGCTTGTCCTCCGCCGCGAGCACGTCCTGTTGGTGCAGCACCCGGTCGAGCCGCGTTTCATACACGAAGAGCCTCGGCGCACGGTCCTTCTCCGGCTTCAAGCCGCTCAAGGTGTAGCTGATCTCGTAGATGCCCGCCTCGGGCAGCGACTCGGAAGCGGAGTAGCGGAAGATGTCCCCCGGCCACATCTCGAAGCGCACTTTGTCTAGCAAGCCCAGCTCCCGCAACCGCTCGCGGTGGCTTTCCTTGATCTGCGACTCGCGCACCGCCGGCATCGAATACTGCAAGGGTAGCGGCTTCTTCTCGGGATACGCCTCCGCGAGAATCACCTCCGCCGCGCCCAGATATTTCTCCACGTTCGACGGCGACAACGTCATCACGGAGCCGATGCGTTCAAAGCCATGCCATTCCGCGTCCTCCAGAAAACCGCCCGGGTCGGTGGCATCGAACTGCACGCCGAGGAGGTCGCGCACGGTGTTCACATACTCCTCGCGCGTCAGGCGATTGTAAGAAACGCGGCCCCGGGCGGCCATGCGGGCGAACTCACCCTCCTTGAGCCGGGCGGCCAGCCACTCAACAATCTTGGCGCTGTCCGCCGCGCTGGGCCGGACCTTCTCCTTCTTGGGCGGCATCTCCCCGGAGTTGATGCGGTCCATCACTTCCAGCCATTGAGGCGTGTTCTCGAAGCCGACCTTCGTGGACAACGTGTCGAGGCGGAACTCACCCTTGGGCTGCTTCTCGCTGTGGCAACGGCTGCAATGCTTGGCGAGGTAGGGAGCAACTGCCTTGCTGAAATCCGTCCCAGCGACAGGCGCAGCCGCCCAACTCGGCAGCGTTGAACTGAGCCAGAGCACTCCGCTCAAGCAGCGAAACGCTTGCCGGATAATGTCCCGTGCCGGCGAGGAGAATTTCCAAGTCACGCGGGTCAGACGCCGCGCCGCATGGCGGGTTTCAAAAGGAGTCAGCAATGGAGCACTGCCCGCGACACTGCTAGCCCGACTTCCGCTACTGGTGCGGACTGGGGATTGGACTGGTTGAATTTGCAGGGGTTTTTACTTGGAGAGGGGCAAAGGTCGCCACTACATCGGCGGGGAGTTCAGTTCGCTTTGGAGGGGCTGATGCGCGGGGGTGGTTGCGGGGGCAGGGTCAGTTACAGCCGGGCCAGCAGCAGCGCCACGTCCCGGTCGGCTTCGGTGCGACGGATCAGCAGCAACTCGCGTCCGTCGGTGGTGGGCACGCGCACGTCCAGCAGTTGCCGGCCGCCAGTTTTTCCAGGACCACGCGGGGCATCAAACCTCCGGCCAGGGCCTTGAGGCGTTGCCGCAGGGTGATGGAGAGGCACTACGCCAGGAACGCCACGCAGAGGTGCGTTTCAATCCGTTCGGCTTTGTGATGGTAGATGGGCCGCAGGCCCAGGTCGCCTTTGAGGGTGCGGAAGGCTTCCTCGACAAAGATCGGTTGCATGTAGCAACGCCAGCGCCGCTCGGGCTTGTCCGCGCTCTGGTTGGGGCGCAAGCGGTAGCGGCCTTCGCGACGGCGGACGGTCCGCAGTTTGTTCCGGTCCAGGGTGAGGGTGAGTTTGCCCTCCGCCGACACGGCGGTCTGGACCAGCCCGGCCACGGCGCGTTCCTTGTCGGTGCGCGCGCCGCTCTGGGCCAGGACATCGACTTCGCCCGCCTGCGGCAGGCGTTTGACGCGCAGTTGCGGGCGCACTTGCTGCCAGGGTTTCTGCGCCAGTTCCTTTTCGAGCTTCGTCAACCGACCTTTGGGGGTGCCCACGAGGTGGCTCACCTTGGCGTCGCTGCGCCGCAGTTCTTCGAGCACGGCTTCGGTGGGGCTGCCGCGGTCCATCACCCAGATGCGCTCGGCCTGGCCGTAACGCTTTTGGATGAGGGCGAGCCTGTCGCGCAGCGTCGTCTTGTCGGCGGGGTGGCCGGGGAACCTCTCGTAGGCCAGCGGGCGGCCCTCGGGGGTGACCACCAGCGCGACGATGACTTGCACGCAGGCGCTGCGTTTGTCCCGGCTGTAGCCAAAGCGCCGGGGATCGGTTTCAACCTGCGGCACGTCGCACTCGGAGTAGGTGCTGGTCGGGTCGTAGAGGAGCACGTCAAACTTCGCGCCGAAGAGATCGCGCCAGCGTTGGCGCAGTTGGGCGAAGCGGGCGTCCTTGGGTTCGAGCAGGCCGTCCAGACCGCGATAGAGCGTGTCGGCCTGCGCGAGGCGTTCATCCACGCCCAGCAGATCGGCCAGCGCGGTGG
>JAYTIO010000748.1:0-5276 GCA_043731805.1 Pedosphaera sp.
CTTAAAACGCCGCGGCCTACTCGACAGCACGCTCATCGTGTGGGGCGGCGAGTTTGGCCGTTCCCCCGAGGCCGAGTCCGGCAAGGGCCGCGACCACCACAACCTCGGCTTTTCCATGTGGATGGCCGGCGGCGGCGTGCGCGGCGGCACCATCGTCGGCGCGACCGACGCCATCGGCCTGCACGCCATCGAGCAGCCGCACCACTTCCGCGACCTCCACGCGACCATCCTCCACCAGCTCGGCCTCGACCAACACCGCCTCACCTACCCACACCTCGGCCGCGACGAGCGCCTCACGTTCGTCGAGGGCAAGGTCATCGCGGACATCGTTTGAACCGAAGGGTCGGCAAGCGAGAAGCAGTCAAGCAGCACGAGTCCCGGCTTCAGCCGGTAAACCGCACCCTCGTCCCGGCCGCTTCGTGCGCAGCGTCGTGTTGATTCGCTAACCTTGCCGGCTGAAGCTAGGACTCCGTGCGCGTGGAAGTTCAGTTGACCCTCCCCACCATTTGCCGACACTCACCACCCATGAACATCTCCGCCCTCCGCCTGCTCCCCATCTTCCTCGCCTCCCTCTGCCTCACCGCCAGCGCCGCCGATTACTTTCCCCCACCGGACAGCGCCGGCGGCTGGCGCACGGCCACCAATGCCGCCCAGGCCCGCGCCCTCGCCGGCGTGGACGCCGCGTGGCTCGAACGCGCCTACCAGGTCTGCGAGCGCGGCACGCAGAACGGCGGCTTACTCGTCGTGCGTCGGGGCCACCTCGTCTTCGAGCAATACTTCGGCCGCGCCAGCCGCAATGCCAACCCCGACATGGCCTCCACCGGCAAGGCCTTCACCAGCATCGCGTGCGGCGTCATGCTCCATGAGTTCCGCGACCGCATCCCGCAGGGCCTCGACACGAAGGTCTTCACCCAGCAGTTCCTCCCCGAGGCGCTGCCGCTCGATGACCCGCGTCGCGCGGAGATCTCGCTCGGCCAGTTGCTCTGCATGACCGCCGGCTACAACGGCGAAGGCCAGACGCCCTCCGCCATCGTCATGGGCCGCTCCCTCCCGCTCACCGCCAAGTCCGGCCAGAACATCCGCGACCTCGACCAGTCCTCGCTCAAGTGCGCCCTGTGGACCAACGCCGGCGGCGGCTACTCCTACTCATCGCCCGCGCCGCACATCGCGAGCATCGTGCTGCGGCACGTGACGGGCATGGAGTTGCAGGATTACATGCAGACACGGCTGGCCGGGCCGATGGGCTGGGACTCGTGGGGTTACTGTCTCCAACGCGGCGACTTCAAGATGCCGCACGCCAATGGCGCGGGCAGCACCGCCTTGCACGCCACAGACGCACTCCGCTTCGGCTACTGCCTCTTGCGGAAAGGCCAGTGGAACGGCAAGCAACTCGTCCCCGCCGACTACATCGAGAAATGCCATTCGCCCTCGCCCTACAATCCCCACTGTCCGTTCAGCCTTCAGTTCGAACACAACGCCGACGGCCACATCCTCGGCGCGCCCCGCGATGCCTTCTTCAAATCCGGCGCGGGCGGCTTCTGCCTCTATGTCGTTCCGTCGCTGGACCTCGTCATCTACAAACTCGGCGGCAAGGACAACCAATACGACCCCGCGCTCACGGGTCTGCCGCAGCCGGAGCCGAGCCACGCCCGCGACAACTGGCAGCCCATCCCGCGCACCGGCTTCAACGAAGGCAGCCTCGCCGGCGGCGACGGCCTCTGGCGCGTGCTCGAATACGTCTGCGCGGCCGTGCGGGACTGAAGCGCCCCTGCCCCGTCGCCCGGGCGGCCGCCTACGGCCCACCGGCCTTGCGCACAAACTTCTGCACCCGCTTGCCCACGGCATCCGCGACGTAAACCGAGCCATCCCGCGCGACCGCAATGTCATGGCCGAGGAGGAATTGCCCCGGCTCACTGCCATACGCGCCGAAGCGGTCCACCACGCGGCCCTCCGCATCCAGTTCCACCGCGCGCGGCCGGTCCTGCCGTTTCAGCGGCCCGTCCCCGCCGTCAATCGCGTAGATGTGCCCGTCCGCGCCGACGCTGACGCCATACGGACGCCCGATGAGCGGCCCCTTCCACTCGGCGAGGAACTGGCCCTTGGGGTCGAACACCTGGAGCCGCGCGTTGCTGCGGTCGCACACGATGACCCGCCCCTTCGCATCCACGGCCACACTGTGCGGGAGGTTGAACTGCCCCGGCCCCGCGCCCTTGCCGCCCCACTCGAAGTCGTATTTGCCCTCGGCGGTGAACTTCACCACGCGCTTGTTCTGGTAGCCGTCGCTCACATAGAACGAGCCATCCGGCAGCACCGCGACATCCGAGGGGAAGTTGAAGTGCCCCTGGTCCGCGCCCGCCACGCCGCGCTCGCCCAGCGTGAGCAGCAGGCGACCATCGTGCGTGAACTTGAGGACCTGTTGCCGGCCCACATCCGTGATCCACACGTTATCCTCGCGGTCAATGCCGATGCCGTGCGGCATGATGAACAGGTTCGTGCCCCAGGTGGCGAGCAGGTTACCGATGCGTCCATCAATGACGCTCACCGTCAGCGCCGCGATGGGCTCGGTGGGAAAGGGCGTCGTCCACCCGCGCCCACTGCGATGGAGCACCACGACGTTGTCGCGCGCGTCCACGGCTACGGCGGTGCACTCGCCCAGGACGTGCCCCAGTGGCAACGCCGGCCAGTCCAACACCACCTCATGCGAGGCGGCGGGACAACCGCCTGCGGCGACCAACCAGAGGCAACTGAGAATGAGAATCAAGTTTTTGATGCGGCCACTTTATCAGGGTCGCCAGCAGATGCCAGCCAGCAGAACAGGTCTTAGCCTAACCGATGCAATTGAGTTGAACCACAAAGCCACGAAGCGCACAAAGGACAGCCGCAGGAGCGGAGCTGTTCAACAACTCTATCCGCACCGTTTGGGGCGCTTTCACCGCCTCGCCAAACAGCAGATTTTCCTGCCCGACCTTCGTGTTCTTCGTGCCTTTGTAGTGCCATTCGAAGCGTTCCGGTTTAACCTGCACTACCATGTCCCACTGCCCGTCTTCAAAACCAAAAATGTGCATAGACACCCCCAAAACACTGAACGCGAAATGACTTGATGGGGTGGGTAAATGACTTGATGCGCCTATTCTCGGAACTGCGCTGCGAGTGAAGCTGGGGTTGGCTGAAACCCTGGGATAGGGGTCACGGTTGTTTCTACGTGGTAGGCCCTTTCGGGACTCAAACCATACGCGAGCATATCCCATTGCCGATTGGTGTTTTCGGGAATCTTCCCGGCGGTGGCCGTAAAGCATCGCAAGTGTAGTCGATAATAGAATTCGACCCAGTCAGCCAAAGCAGGGAAGTGGCCCGGTGGAGATGCATGACTGAAAGGAACCTGATTGGCATCCCATTGTCAACGCCTTATGCCAACAAACGCCAAACAAAGCCTCTCAAGAGCCTGCCTGAGCTATTGCAACCAACAATTAGCCATCAAAACACTAAAAACCATCAAGGCAGACCGTGGTTAAGGTAAGGCAGACCGTGGTTAAGGTAAGGCAGACCGTGGTCAAGGTAAGGCAAGCCGTGGTTAAGGTAAGGCAGGCTATGGTCAAGGCACAGCAGGCCGTGGTTAAGGTGAGGCAGACCGTGGTCAATGTCCGGCATGGTGCAGCTCATACCAACTCCCAGTGCCAGTCGGTGGAATGCCAACCGGACGCCCCGCCGCGCGCCTTCTCCCGTCCTCGGAGAGGGGGAGCCGCCGTCCGCGCCGCGCCTTGCTTGGTCCGCGCGCCTGCGTCCGGCACCGTGCTGCGCAGCGCCCAGCGCGGCCCCATTGGCTCCCTCTCCCAGCGGGAGAGGGCCGGGGTGAGGGAGAACGCGGCCTTCAACCCATCGCATCCGCCCCACACCAAGCCGACGGGGCCGCGCTGTGCGCGGTCGCGTGTCTCCCAATGGAATGACGAAGCCGACCACAGGTCGGCCCTACCAGATTCTTGAGGTAGGGCGCGTCTGTCCCAGCGCGCCGGTTGGGCGTCCCTCCCCTCATCCGGCTTGCGGCCACCTTCACCCCTCCGCCGATGGAGGAGAGGCAGAAGCCCCGCCGCCCCTGGCAGGTTTTGCATGAACCACGTTCGTCGTCGGCCTTTGCCGAACTTGCCCCTTGCCTTTCTGTTGGGGGGGGGGCAATAGTCCGACGCATGAAATTGACCTTGCGTCTCCTCCTCGTCACCGCCCTCTTCACCTCGGCCTTGGTGGCCTCGGCCATTCCCGGGCGGGCAGTCGTCACCGGCGTCACTGGGACGGCCTCGGTGACCAGCGCCAGTGGCGTGACCAAGCCGCTCCTCAAGGACGCGGTGCTCGGCCAGGGCGACACCATCTCCACCGGCGCAGGTTCCACGGCGGTGCTGTGGCTGGGCCTCAATGGTGACGGCCTCATCCTCGACGTGGACACCACCGTGAAGCTCGAGGTCTTGGACATTGTCCACATTGGCAACCGGACGGTGAACACCCGCCTGCTCGTGATCAAGGGCCGCATCTTGGGCGACGTGGTGACCAAGATGACCGCCGCCTCCAAATACGAGATGACCAATGGCAAGGCGGGCGGCCAGGTCACCGGCACCCAGTATGCGTTCAAGGCGGACGGCACCATCATCGTCATAGAGGGCACGGTGCGGTTCGGCTACATCCCGGCTGGGCAAACGACCATGGTGTATGTCACGGTCACTCGAGATCAGTCATACACCCCCGGAGCTGCCGCAGCTGTCACTGCCTCAGAAGCTGACTTGAATGGAGCCAACAGATTGCTTGCCAGCGGCATGGCAACGTTTTACTCACTGATTAACCACAGAGGGGAAGTCGTGCGATCCGCCACGCAAACCGCGAACCCCCTCGACACCAGCGTCTCCGCGTTGGATTAATCTCCCCGCTCTCCGCCCCAGCCCCGCCGGACCCCGGCGGGGCTGTTTGCTTTCCACGCCACCCCTCATCCAAGGAGGGGGGAGGGAGTCGAAGCGCGTCGCCTACGGGCGGGGCTCAAATCACGGTGCCGTGCGGGATGACGCCGTTCTTGGCGACGATGACGATGCCGTCGCGGATGACGTAGTTGGGAGCATCGAAGTTCTCCGGCTTACCAGCAGGCGAGATCACGCAGTTGTCCCCGATGCGCGCGTTCTTGTCCAAGATGGTGTTCTCGATGCGGCAGTGCTGGCCGACGCCCATGCGGGGGCGGCCGGCGTTGAGGTTTTCGTTCAGGCTGGCCTGGGATTCGTAGTAGTCCGCGCCCATCATGATGA
>JAYTIO010000749.1:0-4568 GCA_043731805.1 Pedosphaera sp.
GCACCGCGCACGCCAGGGCGCAGCCGCACCCGTCAGCTAATCGCAGCCGCAAACTTCACCCGCGTCGGCTTCCTCCAATGGATTTGCCGGTTGGATACCCTCAAGATGCCGCCCGGGCCGCTGGTTGGCACCCGGTTCCAAGTCCGCCCAAGTATTGACCGGCTGCCAATTTGTGGACAGAGCGCGGGCCCGCGGGCTAGTCGCACCAAGGATTGACATTGAGGTCCACGAAGAGCTGGAAGTCGGGGTCGTGAAAGCCGATGCGCTCGGCGAGGCTGCCGGGGGAGGTGCGGAGGCTGAAGTCGCTGGTCCGGCTGATGGCGGGGGGACTGAGTTTGCAGTTGAGGCCAGCGTCGCACAGGTTGGACTTGAAATTGCCCACCACCATGTTGCTCAGCTCGCCGATGACGTCGTCGATCATGGCCACGTCGCCCAGCTCGGCGGGGGGCAGGCCCAGCACGCGCGCGGCGACTTCCAAGGCGGTGGGCGTTGTCAGCCGGAGCGCAGCGGCTCCGGTGGCTTTGCCGGCGAAGGAGATTTCGCACAGCACGTGGGCACCCGTAATCGGCATGGCGGCGGTGAGGGGCTTCAACTCGACGGCGAGCATGGTGTGAAAGGTTTTTTGCACTGCCCGCAGGAGCGGGGCATGCATGGCCACGAGGAGGACAATGCCCATGCCGGTGCGTTGCAGGGCTTCTTCGACGGTAGTGAAGGTGTAGTCCTCCTCACAGTCGGCTTTGGGATTGGCGACGCGCAGTAGTCGGGCGGTGAAGTCTTTGTCCTGGCCGATGAGCTTGGTGACTTCCTCGGTGCTGGCGTCTGGACGGCTGACGAGCTGGCCGAGGCGGCGCACATTGTCAGGGACGGCTTCGAGTCCGTAGCGTTTGGCGAGGTCAGCACCGGGGGCAGCGGGAGGGGGCATGAGATGAGGGAGTTGACGTGGTTAGGCGGGTTTAAGTTGGAGCGGGACGACACGGAGGGATTTCTCGACAAGCTGCGCGTCCTTGAAGGGCTTAACCAAGTAATCGCTCACGCCGAGCTTGGTGATATGGGCCACGTTTTCGAGTCCGGACTCAGCGGTGAGCATGATCACGGGGATAGCTTTGAGGTCCGGAGACTCCTTGAGCTTGCCCAGCATGGTTACGCCGTCCATCACGGGCATGGTGATGTCGAGGATGATGAGGCTGGGCTTTTCGCGCGCGGCGGCGGCGAGGCCTTCCTCGCCGTTGGCGGCCTCAAAAATCGTGCAGTCATAAGGCCGGAACACGCGGCCAATAATCATGCGGATGGTTTTACTGTCATCGACCGTCAGGATTTTTATGCTCATAGGAGGTTGGTTGGGAACGGGGAGTTATTTGATTGGCTTCAACTGAAGGTCCACTACGACGTGCCCAGCTCCGCACTGGAAATCCAGCCGCCGCCGGTCCACGGCTTTGGCCGGCTCGACGCTGAGGCATTGGCCGCGCACCACGGAGGGAATGGTCAGCACGCAGGACAAGCCCCGGTCACACAGCTGGGACTTCACCGCGCTGACGACCATGTTGCTCAACTCGCCCATGACGTCATTGACCATCTCATCGCCGTCGAGGTCGGCTTCGCTCAAGCCCAACATACCGCAGGCCAGCGTGCGCGCAAAACTGGCCTGGACGATGATGTAAACCACGCCGTTAACATCGCCGATGAAGCCGACGGATCCGGCCACAATCGGTTCGTTCTCCGCGCGCAGGTCTTTGGGCGGCACGGGCTGCGCGGCCAAGCTGAACATGGTGGCAAAGACATCGGTCGCGCTGCCGTTGAGCAGGTCGCGCACTTCATCAGTGAGGTTGGGAGCGGTGGCGGTCATAGGGTTTATGTGGCGTTGTAACGGCGGCTGACTTGGGTGTAACGCTGGGACGCCACGGGACAGAAGGTGTCGAGGGCCTGGGGCGTGAGGCCGAGGCGCTCGGCAACCTTGGGGTCGACGCTGAAATCAAACTTCCGGCCAGCGAGTCCGGCCTCGATGCGTTTGGCGACCTGGTTGGAAAGGTAGGTGAGGTCGCAGATGACATCGAACCCCTGCTCGGGGTTGTGGTGATAGGTGATACCGGCGACCACCCGCGGAGGCAGTTTCCAGTGTTGCGCGATCAGGCCGCCGAGTTCGCCGTGATGCACATTGAGCAACAGTGTCTCTGCTTCCAGCCGGCCCAAGTGGTCCACGTCCTGGGCGCGCTGAATGAAGCCGAGGATTTCGGGGCTGAGGAAGCGACCCATGACGAGTTTACCCACGTCGTGGAGCAAGGCTGCCGTAAAAGTCTCCGGCGGCACTTCCACCTGACAAAAATTCGGCGCGGTTTCGGCGGCCACCGCCGCTGCCACGGAGTGCCGCCACAAAGCCCCCTCGTCGAGGCCATAGGCCGGGACGCGCATTTGGAGCAAGGGCCGCGCCCCGCACGCCACGGCCAAAGCCAGCACATGGGCCGTGCCCATCCGGGTCACGGCCTCCCGCACATTGCTCACGGGTAGCGCGCTGGCGCTGGTCACCGAATTGGCGGCGCGCAACAGCTGGACGGTGAGCGCTTGATCGAATGCAATCAATTCCGCCACATCGTCCAGACAGCACTCCGGGCTGCTGACCAACTGGGCCAGACGCACCGTGCTGGCCGGCAGCGGCGCCAGTTCATTGGCTTGTTCGATCAGGTTGGCGAGGTCGATCATGGGCGTGCTCGGTTATGGATTTTTGACGCAATAGCACGTCGTTTTCTCGATCGCGAGTCGCTCGAAGGCATCATCAATGTTGAAAGTGGTTTCAGCGCCACCCATGAGCAGGCATCCGCCGGGACGCAGCAGGCGGCGAGTTTTGGCGAGGATGGCTTTCTTGGTTTCGAGATCAAAATAGATCAGAACGTTGCGCATGAAGACAATGTCTAGCGGCGGCAGCGACAACCAGTCCTTGACGAGGTTCATCTCGCGGAAGTCCACCCGCTGGCGCAAGTCCTTCCGGAATTCCCAGTCGTTTCCCTGCCGGGTGAAGTATTTCACCAGCAGCGTGGCGGGCAGACCCCGGTTGACTTCAAGTTGGGAAAAACGGCCAGCCTTGGCGCGGGCCAAGACCTCAAGGCAGAGGTCAGTGGCGATGAAATTGAATTTCCAATTAAGCAGCTCAGGAAAATTTTCCGCGATCAACATGATTACGCTGTAAGACTCTTGGCCGGTCGAGGCGGCCGCGCACCAAAAGTTGATCTCCCGCTTCGCCGCATTGCGAACTATCAGCTCCGGAAGAAGCGTCTTCTTCAAGGCCTCGAAGGGATGGATGTCCCGGAAGAACGAGGTCTCATTGGTCGTCATGCTGTCAATCACCTTGCGGTAGAGATAGCCCTTACCTTCGGTGCGGAGCTGCTTGACGAGATCATCGATGGAGGCGATGCCCTCCTTGCGCGCGAGAGTGAGCAGGCGCGACTCCACCAAATACTCTTTACCCGGCTCCATAACGATGGCCGCCTCCCTGCGGACGAAGTCCCGGACGTAGTCAAAATCAGTGGTCGTCATGATACTTTAGCCAATGATGGACAAACCGGAACCGCGCGCGGCGTGGAGCCGACCGAAGCGGGGTAACCAGCTTGAACGCGCCGATTGATTTCCGCCGCCAAATCGTGCAGTGGTAAAACCTTATCCGCCAGACCCGCCTGGCTCACGGCCCCGGGCATGCCCCAGACGATGCTGGTGGCTTCGTCCTGGGCGAGCACCTGGCCGCCCGCCTCGCGAATGTGTTCGCAGCCACGCAACCCGTCCTGCCCCATCCCGGTAAGCACGACAGCAAGCGCTCGGGAACCAAACACCTGCGCGACAGAGCGGAAAAGGACATCCACTGCTGGCCGGCAGGAATTCTCGGGCGGCCCGTCATGCGTGCGGAGGCGAATACCATCCGCTGCCCGGGTGACTTCCATGTGGGAACCGCCCGCAGCCACCCATATTTCCCCCGGTCGCAATAGTGCACCGGCCACGCCTTCGTGTCCGGGAAAAGCCGATACCGCCGCAAGTCGCTCCGCCAGAAGTCGGGTAAATAGCGGAGGCATGTGCTGCACGATCACGATGGGCACGGGGAAATTTCTGGCCAAGCCAGGGAGCAGAGCCGCGAGTGCGTTAGGGCCACCGGTGGAAACGCCGATGGCTAGGATCTCAGGCCGGGCGATGGTCGCGGCCCGAGTCGCCAAGGGTTTGGGGGACACGGCCGCTAGTCGGGCCGGGGATGATGCCGGCGCAGGCGCTTGACGCCCGCAGAGGGCTTTAATCTTGGGTATGAGTTCGTTGCTGATTCGGTCCTTGGCGACTCCCACGCTCCCCACGTTAGCCGGCTTCGTCACATAGTCACTGGCCCCCAGAGAGAGCGCGTCGAGCGTGGCTCCGGCGCCCCGCTCGGTCAGCGTGCTGAACATGATGACTGGGAGTTTGGGGTATAACTTGCGCAGAGCGGCAAGCGTTTCCAACCCGTTCATCACCGGCATTTCGATGTCGAGGGTGATCAGGTCAGGCTTGAGCGTGGCAATTTTCGCCAGGCCGATTCGCCCGTCGCTGGCCGTGCCCACGACTTC
>JAYTIO010000750.1:0-6895 GCA_043731805.1 Pedosphaera sp.
TCCGCCGCACGCCGCAGCGGCTCGAAGGCGAGGCGATTCGCGACTCGCTGCTCGCGGTGTCCGGCGTGCTCGACGCGACGATGTTCGGCCCCGGCACGAAGGACGAGCGCAGCAAGCGGCGGAGCATTTATTTCACGATGAAGCGCAGCCAGCTCATCGGCTCGATGGTGGTCTTCGACCAGCCCGAGCCGCTCGTGAGTCAGGGCGCGCGGCCCACCACGACCGTCGCCCCGCAGGCGTTGCTCTTGATGAACGGCCCACAAGTCCGCGAGTGGGCCGAGGCGTTCGCCCGCCGCGTGGAGTCGGACACGCCCGGCACCGAGTCACCGGCGCAAGTCGCCCGGGCCTACCTCCTCGCCCTGAGCCGCCCGCCCACGGTGAAGGAGCAGGCCAGCGCCGCCGCTTTCCTCGCGTCGCAGACCGCCAGCTACGAAGCCGAGAAGAAGCCGAACGCCCGCAGCCTCGCGCTCGCGGACTTCTGCCAAGTCCTCTTCGGCCTGAACGAATTTGCGTATGAGAATTGAAACCAAACCCCGTGCCGGCACGTTCTCCCGCCGCCAACTCCTCCAACGCGCGGGCGGTGGGCTGGGCTGGCTCGCCGCCGCGAGCTTGCTCGGTCGTGATGCCCTCGCCGGTCCGCTGAACCCGCTCGCACCGAAGCCCGCGCACTTCACCGCGCGCGCCAAGTCCGTCATCTGGATTTTCGCCAACGGCGGGCCGAGCCAGGTGGACACTTGGGATTATAAACCCGAGCTGGCCAAGCGCGACGGCACCGAGCTGGCCGGCTTCGACAACAAGACCGGTTTCTTCCCCGGCTCGGTCGGGCCACTGATGAAGTCGCCGTTCGCATGGCAGCAGAGTGGGGAGAGCGGCACTTGGACTTCGGACCTCTTTCCGCACCTCTCGGGGCAAGTGGACAAGCTCGCGTTCATCCACTCATGCCACACGAACTCGAACAACCACAGTCCGGCGCTGTTCATGATGAACACCGGCGTCACACGCATGGGCCACCCGTGCGTCGGCTCGTGGGCGACTTACGGCCTCGGCTCGGAGAGCGACGCGCTGCCGAGCTTCGTGGTAATGAGCGACCCGCTGAACCGCGGCCTGCCCAAGGGCCACGCGCTGAACTGGGGCGCGGGCTTCCTGCCCAGCGTGTATCAAGGCACCTGGCTCAGGCCGCAGGGCGAACCCATCGCGAACCTCAAGCCGCCGGCGAATCTCAACGAGTCGCGCCAACGCGCACAGCTCGACTTGCTCGCGTCGCTGAACCGCGACCACCTGGCCCAAGGCCCGCTGGACAACGAGCTGGGCGCGCGCATCGAGAGCTTCGAGTTGGCGTATCGGATGCAGACGGCCGCGCCGGAGGCCTTTGATGTCTCGAAGGAGCCGGAGCACATTCGGAAGCTCTACGGCATCGGCGAGAAACATTGCGGCCACTTCGCCGCGCAATGCCTGACCGCCCGCCGCATGGTCGAGCGCGGCGTGCGCTTCGTGCAGGTTTACAGCGGCGGCATGGATAATCAGCAGAGCTGGGACTGCCACTCTGATTTGGTTGGCAACCATCGCGGCTTTGCAGCGGAGGCCGACCAACCCATCGCCGCGCTGCTGGCGGACTTGGAACAACGCGGCTTGCTGAAGGACACGCTGGTCATCTGGGCCGGTGAGTTCGGCCGGTTGCCGGTGTCCCAGAAGGGCGGCAAGCCGGGCCGCGATCACAACCCGCACGCGTTCACCGCGTGGCTCGCGGGCGGCGGCGTGAAGGGCGGCGTCCACTACGGCGAGACGGATGAGATTGGTTTCCGTGCCGCCGTGAACAAGGTGAGCGTGCGCGACTTCCACGCGACCATTCTCCACGCGCTTGGCCTTGACCACGAGCGGCTGGCCTTCAAATTCCAAGGCCTCGACCAGCGGCTCACGGGCGTGGAGCACGCTCGGGTGGTGACTGAGGTTTTTGCGTGAACCGAGTCATGGAACCGCACGCCACTGCCTGGACGCCACGACGCGCGCCTTCTCCCCTCCTCGGAGGAGGGGAGAAGGTGGCCGCAGGCCGGATGAGGGGTGAGGCTGCCAACGCCGACGCACGTTACCCCTTACCCCAACCCGCTCCCCTCCTCCAAGGAAGGGAGAGGAAGTCAATGCGCGTCGTTGTCATGCAACTCGGTGCGCTGGCAACCTACCGACTCTGCTTCGGAACAGACTTATGAATTGCAACGACCACCAATTCCGCAACCTCTCCCCGGCGCAACGGCTCGCGGTCACTCGCCGCACATTTCTCGCGAACTCGGCTGCCGGGCTGGGCTTGGGCGCGCTCGGCTCGCTCATGGGAAACTCGGCCAGCGCCGCGCTCACGCCCGCCGCTGCGTTCCCGAACTTTAAGCCGAAGGCCAAGCGCGTCATCTACCTCTTCCAGTCCGGCGCGCCGTCGCAGATGGATTTGTTTGACCCGAAGCCGGTGATGGAGAAGCACCGCGGTGAGGACTTGCCCGAGTCTATCCGGAAGGGTCAGCGGCTCACGACGATGACTTCGGGCCAGAGCAAGTTCGCCATCGCACCGAGCCTCTTCAAGTTCGCGCAGCACGGGCAGAGCGGTGCTTGGCTCAGTGAACTCCTCCCGCACACTGCGCGCATCGCGGACGACCTCTGCATCATCCGCACGCTGAACACCGACGCCATCAACCACGACCCCGCCATCACGTTCTTCCAGACCGGGCACCAGCTCCCCGGTCGGCCGAGCATGGGCTCGTGGTTGAGCTACGGCCTCGGCAGCGAGAATCGCGATCTGCCCGCTTACGTGGTGCTCACCTCCTTTGGCTCCGGTCGGCCCGATGACCAACCGCTCTACGACCGCCTGTGGAGCAGCGGCTTTCTCCCGACGCAGCATCAAGGCGTGAAGTTCCGCAACAAGGGCGACCCCGTCCTCTACCTTTCCAACCCGCCCGGCATGGATCGCGAGACGCGGCGCGAGACGCTCGACGAGCTTGGTGCGTTGAACAGCCGCCGCTTCAAGGCACTCGGCGACCCGGAAATTCAGACGCGCATCGCGCAATACGAACTCGCCTTCCGCATGCAGGCCAGCGTGCCGGAGCTGACGGACTTCTCGAAGGAGCCGCAGTCCATCCTCGAAAGCTACGGCCCCGACGTGAAGCGCCCCGGAAGCTACGCCGCGAACTGTCTGCTCGCGCGCCGTCTGGCCGAGCGGAACGTCCGCTTCATCCAGCTCTTCCATATGGGCTGGGACCATCATGGTGGTTTGCCCAAGGCGATTCGTGGCCAGTGCAACGACACTGACCAAGCCACGGCTGCCCTCTTGCTCGACTTGAAGCAGCGCGGCCTGCTCGACGACACGCTTATCGTCTGGGGTGGGGAGTTTGGCCGGACGATTTACTCGCAGGGCGGCCTGAGCGCGGACAACTACGGGCGCGACCACCATCCGCATTGCTTCACGATGTGGCTGGCGGGCGCGGGTGTGAAGCGCGGCATCACGTTCGGCGAGACGGACGACTACTGCTACAACATCGTCCGCGACCCCGTGAGCATCTACGACCTCCACGCGACGATGATGCACCTGCTGGGCATCGAGCACACGCGGCTAACGCACCGCTTCCAAGGCCGCGACTTCCGCCTCACGGACATCCACGGCGAGGTGGCGCGGGGCATCTTGGCGTGATAGGAATTTTTCCCATGAAACAAGTCCTTCGGCTCGCACTCCTCTTGGCGTGCTCAATGTCCTTCTCGATGCTGGCCGCGCCCAAGCCCGTGCCGCCCAACCTCGTCTTCTTGCTCGTGGACGACCTGCGCTGGAACGCGCTGGGCTTCATGGGCGACAAGATCGTCCAGACGCCGCACCTCGACCGGCTCGCGGCCCGCAGCCTCGTCTTCGACAACTGCTTCGTGACGACTTCGATTTGCTCCGTGAGCCGCGCGAGCATCTTCACCGGGCAATGGATGCGGCGGCACGGCATCGAGGACTTCGCGGCCGGGCTCAACGGCGCGGCGTGGGACCACACCTATCCGGCGCAACTGCGTTCGGCGGGTTTCCGCACCGGCTTCATCGGCAAGTATGGCGTGGGCTCGGTGAAGGAGACCCAGTCCAAAGCGACCGCGTTTGACTACTGGAAGGGCCTGCCCGGCCAGGCCGGCGAGTTCATCGAGAAGAACGACCCGACGCGCACGCACAAGACCGCGCGCTTCGGCAACGAGGCGCTGGAGTTCCTCGGCGGCTGCTCGAAGGACAAACCCTTCTGCCTGTCCATCAGCTTCAACGCCGTCCACGCCCGCGATGGCAAGCCGCGCGAGTTCGAGCCGGACCCGCGCGATGAGGAGTTATACAAGGACGTGACCATCCCGGTGCCCAAGCTCGCGACGGACGAGGCGTTCCAGCGCCTGCCCGAGTCCGTGCAGAAGTCCGAGGGCCGCACGCGCTGGCGCTGGCGCTTCGACACGGCGGAGAAGACGCAGCGCATCCTCCGCGACTACTACCGGCTCATCACGGGCGTGGATCGCGAGGTGGGGCGCATCCTCGCGGAGCTGGAGCAGCGCGGGCTGGCGGAGAACACCGTCATCCTCTTCACCGGCGACAACGGCTTTGCGTTCGGCGACCGGGGGATGGCGGACAAGTGGTTCATGTATGAGGAAGACATCCGCGTGCCGCTCTTCATCCATGACCCGCGCCTGCGCAAGCCCGCGACAGCGCGTCGCTCGCCCGCGATGGTGCTGAACGTGGACTTCGCCCCCACGATGCTCGAACTCGCCGGCGCGCCCGTGCCGAAGGAGATGCAAGGCCGCAGCCTCGTTCCGTTCTTGCGGGGCGAATCGCCGAAGGACTGGCGCACTGAATTCTTCTACGAGCATCACTCCGTCGCCGCGCGCATCCCGCAGAGCGAAGGCATCCGCACTGAGCGCTGGAAGTATCTCCGCTGGATTGCCGAGACGCCGGTGAAGGAGGAACTCTACGACCTGCAAGCCGACCCGCTGGAAGAGCGGAACCTGCTGAACTACCCGGAGCAAAGCGCGGTGCTCGCGGAGCTGCGTAGCAAGTGGGAACGCGCGGGCCGGGACTTGCGCTAGCCCGACGGGCAGCGTCACGAGGTTCCTCCAGCGAAGAATCTTTCCCCGCCGGCGACTTCCTGCTTTCCACGCCGCCGCCAACTCCCATCCTCCCGCCATGCTTTCTGACATTCGCTCCGTTCACTTCGTGGGGATTTGCGGCACGGCGATGGCCAGCACGGCGGCCGCGATGCAGGCGCGCGGCTACCGCGTCACCGGCTCCGACACCAACGTCTATCCGCCCATGTCCACTTTCCTCGCCGAGCGGAAGGTGGAAGTCATCTCCGGCTACGCGGAGAAGAACCTCGCGCCCGCGCCCGACCTCGTCGTCATCGGCAACGCCCTCTCGCGCGGCAACCCCGAGGTCGAGGCCGTGCTCGACCGCAAGCTCCGCTACTGCTCGCTGCCGGAACTGCTCAAGGAGTTCTTCATCCGGGGCAAACGCTCGCTCGTCGTCAGCGGCACGCATGGCAAGACCACCACCACCTCGCTCCTCACCTGGGTCTTCGAGAGCGCGGGGCTGAACCCCAGCTACCTCATCGGCGGCATCCCCACTAACCTCGGCGCGGGCGCGCGCTTCACCGAGAGCGACTGGTTCATCATCGAGGGCGACGAATACGACACCGCCTTCTTCGACAAGCGCAGCAAGTTCGTCCACTACCTCCCCGAGGTCGCTATCATCAACAACCTCGAACTCGACCACGCCGACATCTTCCCCGACGTGGCGGCCGTGCAGAAGACCTTCACCCAGCTCATCCGCCTCGTCCCGCGCAGCGGCCTCCTCCTCGCCAACGGCGACGAGCCACACCTCGCGCCGCTGCTCAACGTCACGCACTGCCCGGTGAAACGCTTCGGCCTCGGCGAACACAATGCCGTCCGCGGCTTCAACCTCCAGTTCGGTGCCACGGCCACAACCTTTGAAATCCCGAGCTGCAAGTTCCACCTGAACATGGTCGGCGAGCTGAACGTGCGGAATGCCCTCGCCGTCGTCGGCGCGGCGAAGCACTGCGGCCTTTCGAACAAACAAATCCAAGCCGGCTTCGACAGCTTCAAAGGCGTGAAGCGCCGCATGGAAGTGCGCGGCATCGCCGGCGGCGTGACCGTCGTGGACGACTTCGGCCATCACCCCACCGCCATCCGCGAGACGCTCAAGGCGCTGCGCATCAAGTATCCCGGTCAGAAGCTCTGGGCCGTCTTCGAGCCGCGCTCCCAGAGCACTCGCCGCAACGTCTTTCAGAACGACTTCCCCACCGCTTTCGGCTGCGCGGACACCGTCATCATTGCGGAAGTCGCCTTCGCCAGCGTGCTCACCCCGGAGGAGCGGCTCGACACCACCAAGCTCCTGGCCGACCTCACGGCCAACGGCAAGCGCGCGGAGTTCCTCCCCGACGTGGACACCATCGTGCACCACCTCGGCCAGCACGCGCAGGGCGGCGACGTGATCTGCGTCTTCACCAACGGCGGCTTCGGCAACATCCATACGAAGCTGCTGGAGCGGCTGGGGAAGCGGTGACAGTGGAGGGTGAGAGGGTGGGAGAGAACCCACGGCCCGCCAACTGCCGCGATTTCGGCTCTTGAACCAGGTAGGGCCGCGCGGCGCGCGGCCTCGTCGGTCTGATGGGACTGATGAGGCCGACCACAGGTCGGCCCTACCAGGTTCATGGGTAGGGCTAGGGTGAGGGACAACGTCCACGCACGCTCAACCGGGTGGTAAGCAACTGCGCTGCACCCTCGTTCCATAGCTCTATCAGGAGTTAGCCCTACTTGGCGGATTCGGGAGGTGGTGATGGCTATTTGCAGGGGTTTTCGGGGGCGAAGGCCCCGAAGTCTCCACTACAGGGCCAGGGCG